>PXEI01000352.1 GCA_003564775.1 Spirochaetaceae bacterium | reverse complement strand
AGCATCACGATTCTGAATCGTAGAACCGGCGAGATCTTCATGAACGATGCGTTTGGCCTCAGTGCAGAGTCGGTAGCCAAAGGGCGCTACCGTTTGGGAGAGGGTGTGGTTGGACGGGTGATTGCAACCGGCGAGGCGGTTGTAGTACCGCGCATTGCAGGCGAGGAGGCTTTTCTTGACCGCACTGAAAGCCGAAGAGATGTAGACACAAACGATATCTCGTATGTCTCGGTTCCGATTATGGCGGGGAAAGAAACTATTGGGGCCTTGAGCGTTGATCTACCCCTGCCTGAGAGACAGGAACTCCTCCAGACGACCGTCATGTTTCTGGCTATTGTGGCTGCCGTCATCGCGCAGGGGGTTCGACTGCACCAGTCAAGCCACGAGGAGCACCTTCTCCTGATGGAGAGAAATCGCTTGCTTGAAGAACGCCTACGGGACCGATTCCTTGCAAGCAACATGATTGGCAATGCTAAGGCAATGCGGGAAGTCTACATGATGGTAGAAAAGGTCGCTTCCACGAACGCCACGGTTCTCATTCTGGGCGAGAGCGGCGTTGGAAAGGAACTCGTTGCTGAAGCCATTCATTACGCAAGCCACCGTGCCGACAAACCATTTATTGCGTGCAACATCGCAGCCCTTCCAGAGAGCATTATTGAAAGCGAGCTCTTTGGGCATGAGAAAGGTGCGTTTACCGGAGCCGCAGCATCAAGGGCCGGGCGGTTTTAGACTGCTGGCGACGGTACAATCTTCTTAGATGAGATTGGAGAGCTTAGCATGCAGGCGCAGGTCAAGCTGCTGCGTGTGCTGCAGAGTGGCGGCTTTGAACGCGTTGGCTCCTCAAAGACACTGCAGAACCGGGCACGCGTGATTGCGGCCACCAACAAAGACCTCTCAAAGCTCATTGCCGAGGGACGTTTCCGTGAAGACCTGTACTATCGGCTCAACGTCGTCTCAATTACCGTTCCCCCGCTTCGCGAGCGCAAGACCGATATTCCAGTCCTGATTGACCACTTCATTGAAAAGTATGCAGCTCTCAATGGTTTGCAGGTACAGCGCATTTCTACTCCAGCTATCGACATGATCATGAGCTACCACTGGCCGGGAAATGTTCGGGAGCTCGAGAACTGCATAGAGCGCGCGGTAATCTTAAGTGAAGAAGGTGTGATTCACGGGTATCATCTCCCCCCAACCCTGCAGGTGCCGAGCCCGAGCTCGGGTACTGCGTGCGTGGGGAGCCTGCCGCAACGGCTTGACGCGGTGGAACGCGAGATGATCATTGACGCACTCAAGGGTGCAGACGGAAATATGGGCGTAGCGGCCAAGCAGTTGGGAATTAGCGAGCGCGTGCTGGGTCTGCGCATGCGCAAATACGCCCTCAGCTTTCAGCAGTTCAGGCGCAGCGGCGGCTTATAGCTTTCTACATCCAGGTGTATTCCACCGTAAATTCTACAAAGGCGTGGAAAGCACACGCGCATTTGGCCCGCGAAATATCCCCACCGACAGCTTATCTACACCCCTTTTGACCACCACAGGCTCCGAGAGTCGTCAAATATACACCAGAATCCAGTCCCACAGCTCTTGGCACGGCGTTTGCTAATTACAAGAAACGCATAATCAGGAGGATCACTATGCGAAAGGTTGCAATTTACGGGAAAGGTGGAATTGGAAAGTCAACCACCACCCAGAATACGGTCGCCGCGCTCGGCGAGATGGGAAAACGTGTAATGGTTATTGGGTGCGACCCCAAGGCCGACAGCACTCGACTGCTCTTGGGTGGACTCGTCCAGGGTACGGTGCTTGATACGCTGCGCGAAGAGGGCGAGGACGTTGAACTAGGTGATGTCATGCGAACAGGGTTTGCCGACTGTCGCTGTGTAGAGTCCGGTGGCCCGGAACCCGGTGTTGGTTGTGCTGGCCGGGGAATTATCACCTCTATCAACCTGCTCGAACAGCTTGGTGCCTATGAAGAAGACAAGCAACTTGACTACGCCTTCTACGACGTACTCGGTGACGTTGTCTGCGGCGGTTTTGCAATGCCAATTCGCGAGGGCAAGGCGGAAGAGATCTACATCGTTGTCTCAGGAGAGATGATGGCGATGTACGCGGCGAACAACATCTGCAAGGGCATTCGCAAGTTTGCAGATGCCGGTGGCGTGCGCCTGGGCGGTCTCATCTGTAACAGCCGCAACGTTGACAACGAACGAGAAATGATAGAGCAGCTCGCGGCCAAGCTCGGCACACAGATGGTGCATTTTGTGCCACGCGACAACATCGTCCAGCGCGCAGAAATTAACCGGAAAACTGTCATTGACTATGAGCCGGACTGCGGACAGGCAGATGAGTACCGCACCCTGGCATCCAATATTGAGAACAACGACATGTTCGTAATACCAAAACCGATTGAGATCGAGGATCTGGAAAACCTCTTGGTTGAGTACGGCATGGTCTAAAGCGGCACCTGCTGCAAGGAGAATATCTATGAGCACATCGAGTTCATTACCCTTTGAGGAGTTTCGCGGGGAAATCGCCAAGGCCTACCCATCAAAGGTAGGCAAGAAACGAATGAAGTCCATGATCCAGGCAACCCCGCGAGAACCCCGTGAGATTCAGGCCAACGTGAGAACCGTTCCGGGAATCATTTCCCAGCGTGGGTGTACTTATGCTGGCTGTAAAGGTGTTGTGCTTGGGCCTACCCGCGACATTGTGAACATCACTCACGGCCCTATTGGGTGCGGGTTCTATTCCTGGCTTACCCGGCGCAATCAAACACGTCCAGAGACGCCGGAGTCGGAGAACTACATGACCTACTGCTTCTCCACCGACATGCAGGACGAACACATAGTGTTTGGTGGAGAGACCCGCCTGAAGGAAGCAATTCAAGAGGCGTATGACCTCTTTCATCCCAAGGCAATTGCGGTCTTTTCAACCTGTCCGGTTGGTTTGATTGGGGACGATGTCCACGCGGTGGCGCGTGAGATGAAGGCAAAGTTTGGTGACTGTAACGTGTTTGGCTTTAGCTGCGAGGGCTACAAAGGTGTAAGCCAGTCTGCCGGGCATCACATTGCCAACAACCAGATCTTCAAACATGTAGTTGGCACCGAGGATGAAGCCCCCGAGGGTGAGTTCCGTGTAAACCTGCTGGGTGAGTACAACATCGGCGGCGATGCCTTTGAGATTGAAGAGTTGTTTGAAGCCTGCGGAATCACCTTGGTTTCTACCTTTAGTGGTAACTCCACCGTGAGTCACTTTGCACGCGCGCACCATGCGGATCTCAACCTGGTTATGTGTCACCGCTCAATCAACTACCTGGCAGAGATGATGGAAACCAAGTACGGCATTCCCTGGATGAAGGTCAACTTCATTGGTGCTGCGGCAACCGCTAAGGCACTCCGAAAGGTTGGCGAGTACTTTGGAGACGAGGCGCTCAAGGCCAAAATTGAAAAGGTCGTCGCGGGCAAACTTACGGAAACGCAAGAGTACGCCGCAGAGGTGCGCAAGCGTACGCAGGGCAAGACCGCCATGCTGTTTGTCGGTGGCTCACGGGCGCATCATTACCAGGAACTGTTTAAAGAACTTGGAATGAAAACCATTGCCGCCGGGTACGAGTTTGGTCACCGCGACGACTACGAAGGACGCACGGTTATTCCGGATATAACCATCGATGCTGACACGCGGAACATCGAAGAGCTCAAGGTTGAGAGAGATCCTGAACTGTATCGTGAACGCAAGACAGAGGCGGAACTTGAGGCACTGAAGGCCAAGGGGCTTGAGATTGCAGACTACGAGGGAATGATTCCTGACATGGATCCAGAGGCCTTTGTGATTGATGACGTGAGCCATTACGAGCTTGAGAAGCTCATGGAACACTACAAGCCGGACCTCATCTGCGCAGGAATCAAAGAGAAGTATGCAGTGCAGAAGTGGGGCGTCCCACTCAAGCAGTTGCATAACTACGACTACGGTGGGCCCTATGCAGCCTTTGGTGGGGCGCGCAACTTTTATGAAGAGATAGACCGCATGGTTGGCTCGAAACTTTGGGACATGGTGACCCCGCCCTGGTTGAGACCGCTCGAACCTCGGCCGGTTGAAATTGTTTAAGGAGACTGGAATGTTATTACGACACACCTCGACGGATGTTGCAGAACGCAACGCACTCACCGTCAACCCGGCAAAGACCTGCCAGCCAATAGGGGCGATGTATGCCGCGCTTGGTATTCACGGATGCTTGCCACATAGTCATGGGAGTCAAGGCTGCTGCTCGTATCACCGCAGTACCCTGACGCGTCATTACAAAGAACCGGTCATGGCCGCTACCAGCTCCTTTACCGAGGGCGCATCGGTATTCGGTGGTCAGGCAAATCTTCTCAAGGCAATTGAGACAATCTTCTCGGTCTACAAGCCCGAGGTAATTGCGGTGCACAGCACCTGCCTGTCTGAGACGATTGGTGATGACCTGAATCAGATTGTGCAGAAGGCTCGCGACGATGGCAAAGTACCCGAGGGCAAAAAGGTCATTTTTGCAAGCACCCCGAGTTATGTCGGTTCGCATGTTACCGGCTACGCCAACATGGTGCAGGGTATTATTCGCGGCCTGGTTGAACGCCATGCAGAGCCAACCGGAAAGCTCAACATTATTCCGGGGTGGTGTGAGCCAGCCGACATGGCCGAGATCAAGCGCATAGCCCTGGCCATGGGCGCTGACGTCACAATGTTCCCCGACACCTCTAACGTGATGAACGCACCCATGACCGGCAAGCACGAGTTTTATCCACGCGGAGGCGCAACACTAGAAGAACTCAGTCGCGCCGGTGACGCTGCCTACACTATTGGTCTTGGCAAGTTTACCGCCGGACCGGGCGCCGAAATGATGGACAAAAACTTTAGCACTCCGCATAGCCTGCAGGATCTGCCCTACGGTCTTGCCGCAACAGATCGCTATATCATGGCGCTCAAACGCGTAACCGGGGGCGATGTCCCGGAAGAGCTGAACACCGAACGCGGGCGCTTGCTCGACATGATGACCGACATGCACCAGTACCTGCACGGTAAGCGCGTTGCTATCTTTGGCGATCCAGATCTCCTGGTTCCGCTTACCGAGTTCCTGCGCGACCTTGATATGCGCCCGGTACAGGTGATAAGCGGCACTCCCGGCAAGGCATTTGCCAAACGCATGAAAGAGCTTTTTGAGGGGCGCAACGCTCAGGTTAACATCAAAAATGGACAGGGTGCCGACATGTTTTTGCTTCACCAATGGATGAAGAACGAGCCGGTTGATCTGCTGATTGGAAACAGCTACGGGAAATATATAGCACGCGATGAGGACACATCGTTCCTGCGCATGGGGTTCCCCATTCTGGACCGCGTTGGCCACAGCTACTTTCCCTACGTCGGCTACACCGGCGCCATGAGGTTGCTGGAAAAAATGCTTGGGCTGTTTATGGACCGTCAGGACAGAGACGCTCCAGAAGAGCGCTTTGAACTGGCGATGTAGCGAGGTCGATCAGGCAACGGGCAGGCGAGAATAAGGAGCGATGAGATGTCCAAGAGCGACGGAGTGATAGCCGCACGAGCCGGCCAAATCTACACAAAAGGAAACGGCGAGTTTGCACTGGCTTGTGAGAAAGCCAGCACCGCAGGCGCGGTAAGTCAACGCGCCTGTGTGTTCTGCGGCTCACGCGTTGTGCTCTATCCGGTCACCGACGCAGTTCATGTGGTTCACGGACCGGTGGGCTGCGCCGCGTTCACCTGGGATATTCGGGGCGCAATGTCAAGCGGCCTGGAGCTTCATAGAAACAGCTTCTCTACCGACCTGCGTGAGAACGAAATTATTCACGGGGGCGAACCGCGCCTTGAGGAGGCCTTGCGCCATCTCATTGCAAAGTTCAATCCCAAGGCGGCATTTGTGTATGCCACCTGCATTGTCGGCGTTATTGGTGACGATGTTGGCGCCATTGCAAAGAAGGTTACACGGGACACCGGAGTGCCGGTTATTCCGGTGCACTCAGAAGGTTTTCGCGGCACCAAAAAAGACGGCTACCGTGCCGCGTGTGAGGCGCTTGAGACGCTCATTGGCACCGGAGATACCAGCGATATCTCACCCTTAAGCATCAATATTCTGGGGGAGTTTAATCTTGCTGGTGAGGCCTGGATGATTCAGGACTACTACCGCCGCATGGGGATAGAGGTGGTCTCGGTCATGACCGGCGACGGCCGTGTTGACGACATTCGTCGTTCCCATGGAGCAGCGCTCAACGTCGTGCAGTGTTCAGGTTCCATGACATCACTGGCCAAAGATATGGAGCGCGACTACGGCATTCCCTTTCTGCGAGTGTCGTACTTTGGTATTGAAGATGTTTCCCAGGCTTTGTACGACGTCGCAGACTTCTTTGCCAATGAGGATGTCAAGCGTGGCGCCGAGAAGGTCGTTCGTGAGGAGCTTCTTGAACTCATGCCACGCATGGCGCCGTATCGCGAGAAGCTACAAGGCAAGAGCGCGGCGATCTACGTAGGCGGTGCCTTTAAGGCATTCTCCTTGATCAAGGCGCTACGCACTATTGGAATGCGGGTCGCCCTGGTGGGTTCACAGACCGGTAACTCGGAGGACTACAAGCTGTTGGAGCAGATGTGTGATCCCGGCACCGTGATAGTAGATGACTCAAACCCGGTTGAGCTCTCGCGCTTTATTATTGAGAAAGATGTCGATCTTTTCATCGGCGGCGTGAAAGAACGCCCTATGGCCTACAAACTTGGTGTTGCTTTTTGCGACCACAACCACGAGCGCAAGATCGCGCTTGCAGGGTTTGAAGGTATGAAGAACTTTGCCGAGGAAGTGTATCGCTCAGTATGCAGTCCGGTGTGGCAGTTCGCACCCCGTCGCGCCGGGCGTGGCATACCTGCAAGCGGCTTGCACATTCAGGCGGAGGCGTAACAATGAAAACGACAGATACTTCGAACAATGTGCCAGCAAATGAGACGGTAGCAACAGCGCCTGTTCGTCCCCTTAAAATCAGCAAACCGGGACGAGCTCCCGTCACGCACAACGCGTGCACCGTGTGCCTGCCCTTAGGCGTAAGCCTCGCATTCCGCGGTGTTGAGAATGCGGTAGTTGTGCTTCATGGTTCACAGGGCTGCGCAACCTATATCCGGCGTTACCTCATTAGTCATTTTAAGGAGCCAGTAGACATAGCCTCTTCAAGTTTCACAGAGGCAAGTGCGGTATTTGGTGGCGCGCAGAATCTAAAGACAGCAATTGATAACGTCCGCATAAGTTACACGCCAGCGATCATTGCGGTCGGTACAACATGCCTCGCAGACACTATTGGGGAAGATGTCTCCATGATTGTGCGCGAGTACATCAAGGAGCATGAAGGGGAGGGTGATCTCCCGCTCTTTGTCCCGCTGCCGATACCAAACAGCCGAGGCACCCACATTGACGGGTTGCACCAGGCTTGTCGTGCAGCTGTTGAGTATCTCAGTCTGGGCCCGGAGGACTCATTCCAGGCACCGGCGGAACTGCCTCTCGCAGACGCGACGACGCCTGTTGGGATCTTTCCCGGCCTTGTCTCGCCTGCCGACATTCGCTACCTGAAGGAGCTCGTGCAGGACTGTGGCCTCCGGCCAGTGGTGCTTCCAGATCTCTCGGAGACGATGGAGGGAGGTTTGTGGGATCAGTATGAGCCAATACCAAAGGGCGGGACTGCGCCTGCAGAGTTTGCTGCACTGCGCGATGCACTCGGCACAGTAGAGTTTAGCACCACGGTGCACAAGGACTCCTCTGCTGCGGAACTGCTGCACGAGCGTCTAGGCATACCGCTTCTGCGCGCACCTCTGCCGGTGGGAATTTCGGCAACAGACCGCCTTATCGGAACGCTTCTTGATTGGAGTGGAAACGAGATTTCTCAGAAACACCAGCAAGAGCGCGACCGCCTCATAGATGCGTACGCCGACGGTCACAAGTACCTTTCCGGACTGCGCGTCGCAGTTTTTGGCGAAGAAGACCTGGTGCTTGGCTTAAGCGGCTTTCTCAATGAGGTTGGCATGGAGCTAGTGATTGCCGGTACCGGCGGGCGTACATCATAGCTTGCCGCAGAGATGCAACGCCTGTATGGAGGCAGCCCAGAAATTCTCCTGGATGACACCGACTTTGAGGCGTTGCGTCAGGTCGTGGCAGAGGCGCAGCCCGACATTCTCATTGGCAATAGCAAGGGCTACAGTCTTGCGCGCGCGTTGAGTATCCCCTTAGTGCGGGTGGGATTTCCGATTCATGATCGCTTTGGTGCTGCGCGAGTGCAAGTCTGTGGCTACCGCGGCACGCAAATGTTGTTTGATCGGGTCGTGAATACGGTAATAGAGAAACGACAGGCTGAGTCAATCGGCTACCCTTATATGTAAGGCAGAGTGAGGAGCAACTCAATGAGTGTTGATAGAAGCGCACATCCATGTTTTAACAAAGGCGCGGCGCGGCATGCTGGCCGCATTCACCTACCGGTGGCCCCCAAATGTAATGTGCAGTGTAATTTCTGCAATAGACTTTTCGACTGCGCGGCGGAGAATCGGCCAGGTGTGACCAGCACGAATCTTTCGCCGCGACAAGCAGTCGAGTATCTGGGCAAGGCGCTGGCAATTGAGCCGGATATTCGCGTTGTTGGAATTGCTGGCCCCGGGGATCCCTTTGCGAATCCAGTTGAGACCATGGAGACGCTACGCCTCATTCGCGAGCGACACCCGGAGATTATCCTGTGTCTCTCAAGCAACGGTCTGGGCATAGAGCCCTATCTTGATGAGCTTGCCGCGCTTGATGTCAGCCACATAACCATCACCGTCACCGCCATAGATCCGGAAGTAGCAGGCAAGATTTACCGTTGGGTGCGCTTTGATCGGCGTGTGTATCACGGTACTGCGGCCGGTGAGCTCATGGTGAACAAACAGCTGTCAGCGGTGCGCCGCATTCGCGAGCTGGGTATGATCTGCAAGGTTAACTTTGTGCTTATTCCCGGTATCAACGAGGATCAAGCGGTGGCGGTTGCAGAAGCGGTGCAGGAGGAAGGGGCCGATGTCTTCAACTGCATGCCATACTACCCTGTGCAGGGCTCGGCCTTTGAAGACCTGCCGGAACCTGATCCACAGACGGTGATACGCATTCGCGCAGAAGCTGGCAAGGTACTGCCGCAGATGGGCCACTGTCAGCGTTGTCGTGCCGATGCAGCGGGGAAACTTGGAGCGCCCAACAGTGCGGCCTTGATGGAAGCGCTGCACTCTGTCACCCGTGAAGCTAACTGGGATCGCAGCAAACCCTACATAGCTGTTACGAGTCGCGAGGGCATTCTTGTGAACCAACACTTGGGAGAAGCCGACTGGATCCAGATTTACCAGGCACGAGCTGAGGGGAACCTCTACATCGGGGCACGAGCCGCACCAGAGCCTGGTGCTGGGAACGCGCGTTGGGAAGACCTGGCCACGCTGT
>PXEI01000196.1 GCA_003564775.1 Spirochaetaceae bacterium | reverse complement strand
TCTCGATCTTGAGCAGGCATAGCCGCTGCCGCAACGCCACCCCCGGCGGCCCCGGATGCGCCCGCACGCGACGGAGTGAAGTTCTCTACGTCATCTTTTACAATCCGACCTCCCGGCCCGGTACCAGAGATCTGAGATATATCTATACCCTTGTCCTCTGCAATGCGTCGCGCAAGTGGCGAAGCCTTCACTCGCCCGCCCTCTTCGGCGTGGGTTCCGCCCCCCGAAGCGCCCGGTGCGCTCGATTTTTTACCCTCTGTCGGTTCCTTGTCGGCGGCCGGTTCGTCCTTCTTCGTGGACCCGCTCTTGGGCTCTTCAGAGGCGCTTTTTGGCGCATCAGAATCGCTCTTTGACCCGTCGTCAGATTTTCCCGCTGTGTCGGCACCAGCCTTGTCTTTCAAGAGATCGGCAAAATCTTCACCTTTTTCGCCAATGATCCCAATGGTCTCACCAACCTTGGCACCGCTTCCCTCGTTAAGCACAATCTTCAGGAGGGTGCCTTCCTGGGTAGCCTCGTAGTCCATGGTGGCCTTGTCGGTTTCCACCTCACACAGCACATCGCCAGCCGACACCGTATCTCCTTCTTTTTTGCTCCAGGAGACAATGGTACCTTCCTCCATGGTAGGAGACAGTGCCGTCATTAGTATTTTTTCAGCCATCGCTAACCTCTATTATTCTTCTTTCCTAAACCCTGCTCAATGCATTCTGCGTCGAACACAGGTGACTAGTCCGTGTAGCTTACACCTTTAGCCGCCTTAACAATTTTCTCCACCGAAGGTTGCACCGCAAGTTCCATGTTATGGTTGTACGGCATTGGGACATCCTCGGAGCACACTAACTCAACCGGCGCATCCAGGTAGTCAAAACAGTTCCGTGAGATCAACCAGCACACATGTGAGCCAACACTGGCAAATGGCCATGACTCATCAACAACTACTGCCCGGTTCGTCTTCTTAACCGAGTTGTAGATCGTCTCCTCGTCCAAGGGCCTTATTGTTCGCAGGTCGATCACCTCAGCCTCAATACCCTGCTCGGCCAGTTGCTCGGCCGCTTTATGAAGCATCAACATTGGTTTTGAGTAAGAGATAAGCGTAACGTCGCTACCCTCGCGTACCACCGAAGCCTCACCGATAGGAACAAGATACTCTTCCTCCGGAACCTCTCCGGTCATTCCATAGGTCATTTCACTTTCTAGAAACATAACCGGGTTGTCGTCACGAATTGAACTCTTCAGGAGCCCCTTTGCGTCATAGGGATTTGACGGTGCAACCACCTTAAGTCCCGGAATATGTGCATACAGGCTCTGCAAGGCCTGTGAATGCTGCGACGACAGGAACTCCGCCGGACCGTTAGGGCCTCTAAACACAATTGGACACTTAAGCTGTCCGCCGGACATATGCCGCATCTTGGCTGCGTTGTTCACAACCTGGTCCAGAGCAAGCAACGAGAAGTTGTAGGTCATCCACTCAACTACCGGGCGCAAGCCAGCGAGGGCCGCACCAACCGCCAGACCGGTAAACCCTAACTCGGCAATAGGCGTGTCCATAACACGCGGCATTCCATACTTGTCCAGCAGACCTCGTGTAACCTTATACGCTCCGTTGTACTCACCTACTTCTTCACCCAACACAAAGACTGCGTCGTCGCGGCTCATTTCCTCGTCCATCGCCTGCCGCAGGGCGTCTCTCATAGCTAATTCAGGCATTGTTGTCCTCCCCCTTAGGCGTAGATGTCTTCAAAGCGCGACTCAAGTGGCGGCTCTGGACTTTCTTCGGCGAACTCTTCAGCTTGGTTGGCAATAGCCTTGGCCTCTTTGTCGAGTTCTTCAAACTTTTTCTCGGTGATCATTTCTGCCTTCAAAAGGTCTTGCTTAAGCATGAGGATAGGATCCTGTTGCTTGAACTCCTCAAGTTCCTCCTTGGTGCGATACTTGGCAGGATCACTCATTGAGTGCCCCTTGTACCTGTAGGTCTTCACATCCAGGAGTGCTGGGCGGCCTTCCTTTCGGGCGGTCTCTGCCGCTTTCTGAATGGCCTGGTGTACCTCAATGACATCCATGCCGTTCACGGTAGTTCCCGTCATGTTGTAGCCCTTGGCCTTAACGTCAAAATCTTCAACCGCCGATACCCGCTTAACCGCAGTACCCATGCCAAAATGATTGTTCTCCACAATGTAGATCACCGGCAGGTTCCAGATTGAAGCCAGGTTTGCTGACTCATGAAACGCACCTTGATGAATGGCCCCGTCTCCAAAGAAACACAGAGTAACGCCCCCGGTCTTTTTATACATCTGCATAAACGCGACCCCGGTAGCTACCGGGATCTGGCCACCGACGATACCGTTGCCACCAAACATGTGTTTCTCAACATCAAACATATGCATCGATCCGCCCTTACCGCGTGAGCAACCAGTCTCTTTACCAAAGAGTTCGGCCATAACCACCTTGGGATCCATTCCGGTTGCTATGGCGTGACCATGGTCACGGTAGGCTGTGAGCAAATAGTCCTTTTTCATGTCAAGTGCCGCGACCGCCCCAACTACAACACCCTCTTGCCCGTTGTAGAGATGGCAAAAGCCGCCAATTTTTTTCAGCCCATAAGCCTGGGCTGCCTTTTCCTCGAAACGGCGTATGATCAGCATGTCACGCAACATTGCGACCAGTTGATCCTTTTTATATCCGTCTAGTTTTCCCATTCAGAATACCTCTTCTCCTGTTATCCTTATCTTGTTGTTGAACTTAATCTTGAAAAAGCTGCACTACGATATCGTCACGGAGATTTTCTCTCCCGCAGTGGGGCGAAAATACGTCATTCCCTCTATGACAGTTTCCAGCACAATAAGGCTCGACTCATCTGGAATGTTCTTCCAAAAAGTCTGCAAGTATCCCCCTATCGCTTCCTGCACATCGGCCTGTAGTGCCGGGTTATCGATAACTTGCATTCGTCCCTTCACGAACATAATCTCTTGTAGCGGAGCGGTCTGAATCATCCATTCCACTTGAGGATTCTCCGCAAGACTCTGAGTCCAGGCGAACTCCGACGAACTCACCGCGTAAAGAAAACCTGTCTGGCCCCGCAAAAGCGCTGGCGTCATCCACCGCATGCTTGGCTGTCCACTAGCTCGAATAGTGCTCAGCACACCGATCTTTGATTTTTCGAGAATGCGTTCCAAGCTGTCAAACATCTGTTTAATTTCCATGAATCCTCCTCCGGATGCAGCGCGAGTTGTGATGTTCCCGTAGATTACAGGCAAAACAGGCAATTGATTGAAAAAGTCATAGAGACAAACCACCAAGAAACTGTTCTTCCGGTCTTGTGAGAACAACTACCTTAATGTAACAATAGCGGTAGGAAAAACAAAACGATAGGCACCAAGGTTCGCAAGAACCCAATACTATACTTTTCCACCACACTATATTACTTTTGGGGCGCGGGAACGTCAGCTACACATCGCGGGAGCCGTACCCCAAAAAATGAAATAATTTTAAGAACCACATTGAGGAGGAATCGTGTTTCAGAAACAACCAATAATGCGAAGAGTGCTCTACGCCCTTTCGCCCCTCTTTCTCTTCGCTATATATCAATACGGGCTGCGGGTCGTGCTGGTCACGGCGGTTGTATTTGCAGCTGGTATTCTCACCGAGTACATCATTGAGAAAAGCCGCAACAAGAAGGTAAGTGAAGCGGTACTGGTTACCTGTGGGATCTATGTCCTGGCACTTCCAGCCACCATCCCGCTCTGGACGGCGGTTGTTGGTATTGTGTTTGCCGTTGCCATAGCCAAGGGTATCTACGGCGGGTTCGGACGCAACATCTTTAACCCGGCAATTGCAGGGCGTATGTTCATCTGGATATCCTTCCCGGGAATCCTCATGACGCGCCGGGCAGAACCGGGTGGCTTTGGTGCAAATATGGCTGAAGCAATGTCTGCCGACGCGGTGAGCGCAGCTACCCCACTGGGCATGCTTGCCGAGGGGCAACTCCCAGCACTACGAGATCTCTTTTTCGGCTTTCACGCCAGCTCAATGGGTGAAGCCTCGGTGCTTCTCATTGTCCTGGCTGGGGCGTACCTGCTTGTAACCAAGACAGCCAACTGGCGACTCATGCTTTCTACCTTTGTAAGTGCCGCAGGATTCACTGCAGTCATGTACTACACCGGCGTTTCGACAACTCTTGTACCGCAGTACGCACTCATGTCGGGAAGCGTGATGTACGTGACTGTTTTCATGGTGACCGACCCGGTAAGCGCTCCAAAAAACAGCAACTCCCAGTTTGTTTACGGCGTTATTATAGGCTTAGTCACGGTGCTGGTGCGCACCTTCGCCGACTTTCCAGAAGGCACCAGTTTCGGTCTGTTGGTCGGTAACACCTTTGCCTCGCTGTTAGATGAGATCTTTAACGGCCTCAAGCGGCGGGCCAAGGAAAAAGCAACCAACGCCACGGCGCAGGCATAGAGGGAGTACACTATGAACAAGCAAAGCTTTGTCTATACGGTTGTTTTTACCTTTGTTGTAGCCTTCATATTTGTTGCCTTACTTGCTGGCGCCAACGCCATGACGGTAGAACAGGTACGTTTCAACCAACAAATTCGGCGGCAACGAGCCATTCTTACAGCCATGGATGTTCCCTATGAAACTGAACAAGAGGTCGCCGAGATCTTTGACAACGTGGAAGAGGTTGAGTACAACGGTGTATCGCTCTTACAACTGGATTTTGACGGTGAGACCAGGTACGCACAGGAAGTATCTGGCGGTGGGGTGTGGGGAACCATCCGTGTCATCCTGGGAATCCAAAGTGACGGTGAACGCCTTTTGGGCATAGAGGTCCTGGAGCATAATGAGACCCCAGGACTTGGTGGCCGCATTGATGAAGACTGGTTCAAGCGCCAGTTCCGGGAGAAAAAGATTATCGACGGCACCATAGAACTCAATGAACAGCCCGGTGAGGGAGACTTTGACCCTGACAGCGGCCGTATTGACCGCATTACCGGTGCGACCGGGACAAGCACTTCTATGAGACGCATTATCAACGCCAGCCTGGAAGAGGTTCTTCCGGTTCTCGGAGGTGAAAGATGAGTGATGTAGCAACACCTACCGCGATTCTTAAAGAGAACGTTTGGACAAGCAACCCAATTTTTATGCAGGTGCTTGGAATTTGCTCAGCCCTTGCGGTCACTAACCTCTTGGTTAACACCTGGATCATGACCCTGGGTGTAGTCGGTGTGACCGCCATGAGTAATCTTACGGTTTCACTGCTTAAGACCTTCATACCGCGGAAAGTACGAATGATGGTACAGACGCTCATTATTGCGTTTTACGTAATAATCGTAGATATACTCCTGCGAGCGTATCTACCGGACATTAGTCGTGCTCTTGGCCCATACGTTGGACTTATCATTACCAACTGCATCATCATGGGGCGTGCTGAGGCCTTCGCGCAGTCAAACCCACCCTTGATATCGCTCTGGGACGGCCTCACATCCGGACTGGGGTATATGGGGGTACTGTTGGCCATTGCTCTCTTCCGTGAGCTGCTGGGCTTTGGAACACTTTTTGGGTACCAAGTTCTGCCGAACGCGTTTGAACCCTGGATTATCATGGTAATGCCCCCAAGTGCGTTCTTCTTGCTTGGTATCCTGATCTGGGTCGCCAAGTCCATTATGATTAAACAAGGAGAGCCGGTATGAGCCCTGAAATTAACCCTCTGGCGCTGTTTGTCGCCTCGATCTTCACGAGCAACATACTCCTGGCAAACTTCCTGGGGATGTGCTCGTTCATCTCAATTTCCAAGGACATGAAGAGTTCCAACGGTCTGGGTTTGGCGGTCACACTCGTACTTTTTGTTACGGCCGGAATGAACTGGGTGGTGTACAACCTGGTTCTGGTGCCCCTGGGCCTTGAGTATCTACGCTACATCATATTTATCGTGGTCATTGCCTCCATAGTACAGATCATTGAGATGATCATTGACCGTGTATCGCCCAGACTGTACATAACCTTAGGCATTTTTCTTCCTCTCATCACGGTCAACTGTGCAATTCTCGGTGTCTCGCTCTTCATGGAGATACGGCAGTATAGTTTTGTACAGTCCTTGACCTATGGGCTCGGCTCCGGGCTGGGCTGGTGGCTTGCAATCATGCTTCTGGCCGCCATTCGGCGTCGGGTGGAGAAGGCACCTGTTCCAGCCGGGCTCAAAGGCCCCGGCATTACGGTTATTACAATTGGTTTTATGGCTATGGCCTTTATCGGCTTCGGCGGTATGCTGCCGGTACAATAGGCCCGTAATTCCTAAGGAGGAATGAGTGGATCCAACAGCCTTTCTTGTAGCGCCGCTGGTAATTGCAGGCATGAGCGCAGGTCTTGCAGCTCTGATCTCTATCACGGATCGTTACGTAAACGACTACGGCGATGTCGTAATTGACATTAATCAAGGCTCCAAGAAGCTCGACGTCAAGGGTGGAGCCAACATGCTTGTAACCCTCGCCGAGAGTGGAATCTACATCCCCTCGGCCTGCGGCGGCCGCGGCAGTTGTGGTGAGTGCAAGGTTAAGGTGAACAGTGATGTCGGCCCACATCTGCCGACCGAGCTCCCCTATCTTGATGAAAAGCAGATGGAACAGAACATTCGACTGTCCTGTCAGATCAAGCTCAAGGCAGATGTCGGCATTGAGGTCCCGGAGTACTTGTTTAACATTAAGAAGTACAGCGGCACGGTAGAGAGCATTCGAGACCTTACCCACGACATTAAAGAGGTCTATGTCAACCTCGGAGACGAAGAAGTGAGTTTCAGGGCCGGGCAGTATGGCCAGTTTGAGGTGCCACCTTACGACAAGATCAAAGAACGAACTCAACGCGCATACTCAATGTCCTCCAAGCCCAGCGACAAGAACCACCTTGAGTTCCTCATCCGTCTGGTTCCCGGTGGCATTGTAACTACCTATGTCCATGAACGTCTCAAAGAAGGTGAGAAAATCAACATTGTCGGGCCCTTCGGCGACTTCTACGTGAGAGACACCGAAGCCACCATGATCTGCGTGGCCGGTGGTTCCGGGATGGCGCCCTTCAAATCCATTTTCTACCAGGGGGTTGAGAACGGCCTATTTGAGAAACGCGATATATGGTACTTTTTTGGCGCTCGCACCGAAAAAGACATGTTCTACCTGGATGAGCTCAGAGAACTTGACTCCAAGTACGAGCGCTTCCACTTTGTCCCCGCGCTTTCGGAACCGGAACCCGGGACCGACTGGCAAGGAGCTACCGGGCTCATTACCGAGGTACTTGATAACTATCTCAAGGAAAAGATCTCTACCGAGACGCCAAAAGAAGGGTATCTGTGTGGTAGCCCCGGAATGCTTGATGCCTGTATGAGTGTCATGCGTGACAATGACATGGCCGAGGAAGCAATTTACTTTGATAAGTTCGCCTAAGACATCCAAGGAAAAAGAGGTACGCTCATGAAGATGTCCCCTGAGTATCAAAAAGCGCAGAAGAACATGGAACCAGGTGTTATCACCGCATCAGGATTCCTCGGCGACGACCATCGGCCAATTATCGAGATCATTACCGAAGACGAGGAACGCATGGCACAGGCCGGACTCGACTTTGAGGAAACCGGCGAGCGACTCCGGGAGCTACTCATGGCAGGTCGCAGAGGAATGGGTGAACCGGTGACGGTCGAGGGGAAGTGGCTCGTAAAGACCGACGAAACTCGTGGCTACCTTGCCTCACCTTTTGAAGACGGAATCTTTCGTAAAATGAACACGGTAGTAGAGCCCGTTGGGCCGGAACACAAAGGGCTCAGGCTCATGTATTCCGAACTCTCCCTTCACCTCCTTGAAAAATGGCACTTTCTTCAGGGTAAAGGCTCCCCTTTTCGACTGGAACCGGATACAATGCGAAGAGTCCTTGGAGTATAACTCCAGCTGAGCAACAATAGACCGCTCTCTCACGAGCGGTCTGCTTTTAGGTAGGCCGAATGGTAGACGCACGCATTTTGATCGTCGAGGATGAGCGTATAATTGCTCTAGACCTCCAACGTCGGCTCCAGGCTTTTGGATTCGAAGTGCTTGCCACGGTTTCAACCGGACAGGAAGCTATCGACACCACACTCAGTCTGCATCCGGATATCGTCCTTATGGACATCATGCTGTCCGGAGACATTGACGGAATTGATGCCGCCGCAAAAATCAAACAGCAGCTAAGCGTCCCGATCGTATTCCTGACAGCCTACGCCGACGAAGCTACTCTTGAACGGGCCAAACAAACAGAGCCCTTTGGTTACATTCTCAAGCCCTTCAAAGAACGTGAGCTCTACTCGACCATCAACATTGCCTTGTATAAGAGTGCGGTAGACCGGAAGGTACTCAAGCAGGAAAGGCTCTTCCAAGCCATTCTCGACGGCGTCGCCGACGGCCTCATTGCCACAGATGAGCGGGCATCTGTACAGTTTATGAACCCGGTTGCCGAAATGCTCACTGGATGGAAAGAGGAAGATGCGGCCGGCATGCCGATTGGTGATGTTCTTAAGCTCTATGGCAGCGCAGGTGATACCCTTTTGGATCTTCCAACACTGCTTCAAAATGGTGACCAATCTCTCTACAGCTTTGAGGATGTGCTGCTGCATAACCGTGCTGGCGCACATGTTCATATTTCCGGAACCATAACCGCAATCAACTCCGAACATGGCAAGTCTGAGGGACGCATTTTCGCCTTTCATGACCTGACCGAGTACAAGCGCATGTCAGCCCAGTTTGTGTACCAGGCAAGCCACGACAACCTGACAGGCCTGTTGAACCGACATGAGTTCATTGCCAAGCTTGAAGAGATCTCTCACTTCACTCGTGATGAAGAGCAGATACACAGCTACATCTATCTGGATCTCGATCAGTTCAAGGTTGTCAATGAAGTATGCGGGCATTTCGCGGGTGACGAGTTAGTGCGCCAGGTATCGCTTGATCTGAAACAGCTTTTCGAAGACATGCCAGCCGATAAGCACAGCATTGGACGTATGGGGGGCGACGAGTTCGGCGCTGTGATACGTGACTGCTCGCTCGACGAGGGTATGGAGTACGCTCAGCGAATTCTGGAGTTTCTCAGACGCAAGTTCATCTGGAACATGCACGTCTTCAATATTACAGGAAGCGTCGGACTGGTACCGATTCGTCATACCGACGAAGACGTACACGAGATTATTGCTGCCGCCGATGACGCCTGCTACGTCGCGAAAGAGCGCGGTGGTAACATGATCAAGGTCTACGAGGTCGCTGACCATACCTTCATTCAGCGTCGTGGTGAAATGCACTGGATATCCCGCCTGACAAAAGCGATAGAAGAAGACCGTTTCGTGCTGTACGGGCAACCCATTGTAGCGCTGCACGGAAACTTTCCGGAAAAGCTGGAAATACTTCTTCGGCTCAAGGATACCAAGGGAAACATCATTAATCCCCATGAGTTCATTCCAGCAGCCGAGAAGT
>PXEI01000271.1 GCA_003564775.1 Spirochaetaceae bacterium | reverse complement strand
GGCGGAGTACTGGAAGGCGTTCGCCTGGACTATGCTCTACGGTCTGAGTTTCGCAACGGTAACAACGTTGGTGGTTGTGCCGTCGTTGCTCAGCCTTAAGTACCGCATTATTGAAGGCCGCAAGGGTGCCGGGGCGGTACGCTAGTTCCTCTTCACAAGGCAAGGTACGGAAAGACAGCTTGCTGTGGCCGACCAAGGCACCTGCTAACTATGCAAAGGCTTCCCTTCATGGCATGATATCTTCATGAGTCCATCCGAGCGTATTCTGAGTTTTTGCATCCGCGGTGCTTTTCGAATTCTCTGCCGCATGGATGTGAAACAACTCAAGCGTATTCCCAACCGCGGGGCTGTTGTGCTTGCCACCAATCATGTGGGAAACCTTGACGGCCCCTTGTTCTACAGCTTTCTGCGGCGGCCAAAAAAGACTGGTATTGCCAAGAGGGAACTCTGGGGGCATCCTGTCACCGGTTTCATCATGCGGCTCTGGGATCTTATTCCGGTAGATCGGGGTGGAACAGATCGGGAGACAATTCGTCGCTGCTTCCGTGCTCTTGATGACGGCTACTTACTGGGGATAGCGCCTGAAGGCACTCGGAGCAAGACCGGTATTCTGGGCGCAGGGCATCCTGGTGCCGTGTTTATTGCCGGAGCAAAAAAACTGCCCATTTATCCCGTGGCTCACTGGGGGACTTCCGAGGTATTTCGCAAGTTGGCACATTTTCGCCGACCCAGTATCACGATTCGGGTAGGCCGCCCATTCTTTCTGGAGAAACCTGATGCAGGCAAAGTTGGTGTTGAGGATCGTCACCGAATGCTGGACGAAATGATGTACCAGCTGGCGGTGCTGTTGCCTCCACGGTATCGGGGGAGTTACTCAGACCTCAGCCGAATGACGACCGAGTATATTCGTTACCTTGACATTAACACGGAGGCAGCTCCTCCTCCGGCCTAGTTTTGTGTTCGTGCTTCTCAACACAACCGTCTATCGCATCGGTCACACAAGCAGGCACCTTTACCGCCTCACCATGAGCAAGATACACCTCTTTTGCACACACCTGAATGGCAATTGGTTCGCCTTCCTGAAGCTCGAAACTGTACTCATCGTGAGTAAACACCATGTGCAAGGTTCGCCCATGGAAACGCAAGGAAAACTCAAGGTTGCTCCAGGACTCGGGAAGCCGGGGTGCGAAACTCAGCGTGCCGTGGAAATCACGCATACCACCAAACCCATAGGTGAGCACCATCCAGACACCGCCGGTCGAGGCAATGTGCACTCCGTCGACAGTGTTCCCACCTACATCGGCAAGATCCATAAGCAGGGCATACTGAAAGTACTCCAGAGCCTTGTCTGCGTAGCCAATCTCGGCCGCGAGAATTGCCTGTACACATGCTGACAATGAAGAGTCGCCGGTCGTAAGTGGGTCGTAATAGTCAAAGTTACGTCGCTTTTGCTCTATGGAGAACTGGTCGCCAAGCAGCACCATTGCCAGGACTACATCGGCCTGTTTGATGACTTGGTGCCTATAGATGACCAAGGGATGATAGTGCAGAAGTAATGGGTACCGTGATACGGGGGTGTTTTTGAAGTCCCAGACCTCTTTTTCCAGGAAGTTCTCGTCTTGTGGGTGTATTCCGCGCTCTTTGTCGTAGGGAATGTACATTGCCTCGGCAGCCCGCTTCCAGTACAGGACCTCGTCATTCTTGAGCTTGGTTTCGTGTATGAGATGTCTGTATGCATCTGGGCGGTGTTCCTTGATCCACTCGACTACCTCAACCGCATAGCGCAGGTTCTCCCGGGCCATAAGGTTGGTGAAGGTGTTGTCGTTTACGACTGTGGTGTACTCATCTGGCCCTGTTACTCCATGTATATGGAACGAACCGGTCTCCGGACCAAAGAATCCCAAGCCAGCCCAGAGCCGGGCCGTCTCTACGAGGATCTCGGCACCAACCTCCGCCAAGAGGTCTGAGTCTCCCCGTATCGCAACATAGCGCTGTATTGCGTAGGCAATGTCGGCATTAATGTGGTACTGCGCGGTGCCTGCTGCGTAATAGGAGGAGGCTTCCTCGCCGTTGATGGTTCGCCATGGAAAAAGTGCCCCTGGTTCGGAGAGCTCCTTGGCACGCTCACGTGCGGGGTTGAGCATGGAGTGTCGGAAACGGAGTAGATTTCGGGTTATGCGCGACTCGGTGTAGGTCAGAAATGGTGCAACATAGATCTCGGTGTCCCAGAAGTAGTGCCCCTCGTAGGCCTGGCCGGTGAGACCTTTGGCCGGAATGCCGGTTGTCTCTGCCCGCGCCGAGGCCTGGCAAAGCTGGAAGATATTCCACCGTACAGCCTGCTGTACACGGGGTTCGGCCCCAACTACTATATCGGCCCGCTCCCAGAAGCGGGCCAGGTACTCGTGTTGGGCCGCCTCGATGCTGTTGTATCCTTCGCGCATCGCTCGGTCCAGGGTTCTCATAGATCGATCTACTAACTCAACCGCCGGAACCGAGCGTGATGTGTGATAAGTGCTGAACTTGGTAAGGCGTATAGGAACACCTGCCTTCGCCTCAATAGTGAAAACGACCTTGCTTAGATCCTGACTCCAGCTGTTCTCGGCAAACCATTGATTCTCAGTTTCAAGCGCGTGATCAATTCCCACACCAAGGGTCATCCGCGAATTTGTGGTGCGGTATCCGGTAACTACGCGGTGGTCTTGATTCGTGTGATCCCGGGCATTAAGCACACGTTGGGTGAACCCTTTGGCTCGACGTGGGTCGCTCTTCCCATTTCCGTTTCCCGGCTCATCCATTGCGCGGGCATCCTGCCTATTGAGCAGCTGCGAGGAAAGCACTACCGGCGCATCGGTATCGAGAACAACCTCGTACACACTAGCGCTGACATGTCTGTGTTCCAGGGAGACAAGGCGACGAGAGCGAATGGTTACCTGTTTTCCGGCAGGTGAGGACCAGGTGAGTTCTCGGTGCAGCACACCGGTCTTGAAATCAAGGCGGCGTTCATATGATGTCAGCCGTGCGGTAGGGAGGTACAGAGGCTCGTCGTCAACGTAGAGCTTGATTACAGTTGCATCCGGAACGTTAACCATGGTCTGACCCGTACGCGCAAAGCCATAGGCTTCTTCTGCGTGCACAATCTCCCAGGTCTCGTGAAAGCCATTGCAGAAAGTACCAGACTCAATGGAAGGTCGGCCTTCTTCAAATGTACCGCGAACGCCCATGAACCCGTTGGAAAGGCTGAAGATGGTCTCGGCATTGCCCATCCAGCTCTCCGAGAAGCTGCGCTCGATAATGGACCACTCGTCCGACGGATACAGATGCTCAGGAAGTAACCGAAACTGGCGTGGGATCATGGCTGATTGTCCTTCTGCGCCGGCCGGGACGCATCTCTTAGTATGCTTCTCAAGAGTATAGAAGTGTGCTCCGCACGCGTCAAATTTTTCTGGACAGAGGGGACGACCCAAAGCCAGGTTATGCCAGTCCGATTCACCGTGAGCCCCGCCTGCCAATAAAGACTATTAAAACCATAGGTTTACTTGACCTAAACAGGCGGAACTGATACTTGTTGTAGGAGAGTAGATTATTGAGGAGCGAACTATGGTACCTACCGGGGCTTCCATTAATTGAGCGAGGATTTGCGGCTATAGGGTGCGGTCTGCATCAAGATGTTGGTCACTATGTCATTTGATATTGGCGATGTATCTGAACATGGAGAGGCGACCTGGCCGAGCTCAGTCCAGATAACGTGCCTTCGCGGCCAGGTGCTGACTGAAGTTGTGCGAAAAAACCGTCTCACGAGTAGGCTTGTGAAGAAAGAACAGGTAGTTGTGTGTGGCTGGTTCGGCAGCCCCCCGAATTGCAGCTAACCCGGGGTTACCAATAGGTCCAGGAGGGAGCCCCGCAAAGCGATAGGTATTGTAAGGGTGATCAACCAGGGTGTCTGCGAAGGTGGGCTGCAGGTTGCTGGTGCCCAGGGCATAGTTCACGGTTGCATCTGACTCCAGTCGCATGCGCCGTTGTATTCGATTCCAGAAAACACCGGCAATTTCGTGCACGTCTTCAGGTGGAGATTCGCGCTCAACAATCGATGCCAGGGTGAGGACTTCGCGCAGGCTACGATCCTGAGCCGCAATAGAGCCCAGGAGCTCGTCTCCGGTGCGCCGGGCGAAAACGGACAGCATTGAGCGAACCACGTCGGTGCCCAATGTCCCCGGAATTAGGCGGTAGGTTTCGGGAAAGAGGAAGCCTTCCAGCGAAATACCATCCTCGAGTTCGGACAGGAACGCATAATCCCTATAGGCGGAACTCATGTGGGCCGCAGCGCTGAACTCATCCGCTGGGACGATCCCAGCCGCATCAAGCCGGGCTGCAATTTGTTGCTTGGTAAACCCTTCGGGTACCGTGATAACCACCGATTGGTCAAGGATATTCCCACTCTGTAGATCGTCAAGGATATCGACCGGCCGTTGAGTTGCGTCGAATGCGTAGACACCGGCTTGAATGCCAGCATCGATGCCAAAAACTCGTGCATACAGGACAAGAACCTGTGCATTAGGTATGAGGCCGCGAGCCTCTAGTTGAGCCGCCGTACTTCGTAGTGTACTTCCACGAGGTACCTCGAACACGATCCCGCTTTTTGGTCCTGGCAGGTTTGCTTCAGCTGCGGAGACAAACAGTGAGCGATAGCCCCAAATAGCGACACTCCCAAGTAGGAGCAGCAGCAGAAGCACAGCCGACAACTTTTTCATGAAACAAATATACGAAAAGCAGTAGTCGCGCGCAAGCCTTAGGGCGCGTGGTAATACAACTGTCTATCCTCCGACGCTTAGCCGTATAGGAGAGTGCCGCTCGCAGCGTTACTCGGCTCGGCGGAGACTCTCGGCAATATACAGTTCACGCAGGCGACGGCCAACCGGACCTGGACGTCCGTTGCCAACCAGGTGCCCGTCTATCTCAACTACTGGGAGCACAAAGGCCGTCGCCGAGGTGATGAAGGCCTCCTCGGCGGACTGAGCCTCCTTGACCGAGAAGCTGACCTCCTGTATTTCGTACCCTGCTTCCTCTGCGTATGCGAGTAACGAGGCACGGGTTATGCCGGGCAATATATTGTTTGAGAGCCGGCGGGTGATTATGTGGTTTCTCTTGACCAAAAACACGTTGTTGGACGTACCTTCGGTGATATACCCATCCTGCACCATCCATGCGTCGTCCTTTCCTTGCGCTCGAGCGGCCATTTTGCACATGGAGGAAGGCAGAAGCTGAACTGTCTTGATGTCACGACGTGTCCAGCGCAAGTCTTCCACGGTGAGTACCTTAATTCCTTGCTCAGCCTTTGGGTTAGCGATAAGAGGAAAGGCCTGGGTGAAGAGAACAAGAGACGGGTGCGTTGTCTCGGGATCGGGGTAGAAGAATGAACGTTCGGCTGGTCCGCGGGTAATCTGCAGATAGACCAGGCCTTCTGTTACGTTGTTGCGTCGGAGCAGTTCGCGCTGTATAGCTTCAATCTCTTTGTCGTCCGCAGGCGAGGGCATATCCAGCTCGGAAAGAGAGCGGCGTAAACGTGACAGGTGCCCTTGTTTGTCCACAAGCTTGCCATGGAGGACCGCAGTTACCTCATAGACACCGTCAGCAAAAAGAAAGCCCCTGTCAAAGATCGATATCTTTGCATCTTCCTCCGGAAGATACTCGCCATTGACGTATACCGTGCGACTCATAGACTCTCCCTATCCCCATAGTTCCGACATAGGTGGGTGAACTCCCGCCTTGTCGTACCTTAGCCCATGCGGGCGATCCTGCGCTAACCACAGCGGCCCGTCCAGGTCGACAAAGGCCGCGTTCTGGGCGGCGACTACCGCGGGTGCCATTCCCAAAGACGAACCAACCATGCACCCAACCATGATCTGGAATCCTCTTTGGCGTGCTTCATCACGCAAGGCCAGAGCCTCGGTCAGACCACCTGTCTTGTCGAGTTTAATATTGATGTAGTCATATCGGTTAATGAGCTGCTGTAGCTCTGCTCGTGTGTGGCAGCTTTCGTCCGCACAGATCGGCACCGGGCGAGGCAGGTCCGCAAGGCCTTGATCACGGCCTGCCGGGAGCGGCTGTTCAACCAGTTTCACCCCCAATCTCTGAAGCGTCGGGCAAAGCTCGCGGTACACCGCGGCCGTCCAGCCTTCATTAGCATCTACAATGATGCTGGAGTCGGGCGCACCCGAACGAACCGCCTCAAGGCGTTCGACATCGTTCCAACCGCCTAACTTGATCTTCAGAAGTGGGCGATGCGCGTGTTTAGCTGCCTCATTGCGCATTTTCTGCGGCTCATCAAGCGAGAGGGTATACGCGGTGACCACCGGTTTTGGAGGCGCTATCCCTGCGATCTCCCATACCCTTCTGCCGGAGCGTTTAGCCTCGAGATCCCACAATGCGCAGTCAAGAGCGTTGCGGGCCGCTCCGGCTGGCATTCGTTCGGCCAGCACGGCGCGGTTCATGGCCGGTTCCGGATGGGTGAGTTCATTTGCCATCCACTCAATCTGGCGGGTCACTGACTCAATGGACTCACCGTAACGTGGATAAGGAACACATTCGCCACGCCCTTTACAGCCATCAGCGCTGATCTCCACGGTTAGCACCCTGGTCTCGGTACGTGATCCACGGGAAATGGTAAAGACTTGAGCCAGAGGAAAATTCTCTTGTCGAACCTGAACCGTCATACGCGCTGGGCCTGGTAGCTTTGAAGGGCATCTACCAGTTTGCCCGCACCGTACCTGAAGGGATCAATGCACGGCAACTGCATTCGCTCTTCAAGTTCGCCAAGGTATGCAGTTGCTTTGGCCTCACTCATTCCGGAGCTGTTAATTGAAATACCAACGACCTTGCAGTTAGGGTTCACCACGCGTGCCATGGACAAGGCGCTGTCGCGTACATCTTCAAGGCTTGGGAGCGGATACTCCGGCAGGCCCCGCATATGCTTACGGGTTGGTTCGTGGCATACCACCAGAGCATCCGGGGCTCCACCGTGAATAAGGGCCAAGGAAACACCGGAGTACGAAACATGGAACAGACTACCCTGGCCTTCAATGAGATCCCAGTGTTCGGGATCGTTGTTCGGCGTAAGCTGCTCAATGGCACCGGACATGAAGTCGGCAACTACTGCATCTAAGGGAACGCCGTTGCCGGTTATGAGAATGCCGGTCTGGCCTGTTGCGCGGAAGCTCGCCTTGAGGCCCCGCTGATGCATCTCCCTTTCTACGGCCAGCATTGTGTACATCTTGCCTACCGAACAGTCACTTCCAACGGCAAGGCACCGTAAGCCTGAGCGCGGCTTTCCATCTGCAATTGGGTAGGCGGTGGTAGGGAGTCGTACATCATGCAGCTCCCTACCGTTAGCCCCTGCCGCCTTTGCCAAACGGCTCTCGTTTCTCAGAAGGCTGTGTAAGCCCGAGGCGATATCAAGCCCCGCCTCAAGCGCCTCAACGAGGGTGTCATGCCACGCCTGGGAGATAATACCTCCGCGGTTGGCCACACCTATTACCAGGGTCTTGGCACCCGCGGCGAGAGCGGCGCGAGGGGTCATGTCCGGTAATCCCATATCGGCGCGGCACCCTGGCAACCGGATCTGCCCAATGGAGGACTCCGGGCGCCAGTCCGTGATTCCTTGAGCCAGTTTTGCGGCTAAGGGATCCGGCGCGTCTCCAAGAAACAACACATACGGGGTTTTGATCATAGCTGTATATTGCCATGCTCACGCCCGCAGTAACAAGATGCGGCTGGGTAGTGCACGAAGGTACCCGCTCCTAGAAGAAGGCTTCCGGGTCGCTGAGTTGGCCATTATGAAAGTGCATAAGGTTCACCGGACCCTGTGCCGTACCGAGTTGTGTCCCCCGTTCTACGATGTCGCCAGTTTGCACGTTCAGACTACTGAGCCCCGACAGAACCACTGTTTCGTCGGTATGTCTGTTGGTGACCTGTACCCGCAAGCCAAAGCTGCTGGTGCGGTGAACGCGCACCTCACCGAGAAGCGGAGAGACCAACGGTACGGTGGTGGCCTGGTCACTGGGCGTGGTAACGCCCGCGCTGCTGTCATGAGCTCCCAGCGGAAGTAGGTCCACCGAGGCGATATCCGGGTTCGCAGCCTCACTACGGGTGTACTCGGCGAAACTGCGGGTGATCTCAAATGCACCGGTAGTGGGCGGTCCCGACGGCCTGTCAGGTTGGTAATGAGGCTCGGGCCAGGCGTCGTGTTCCAGTCCGAAATGGTGCATGATCCAGTCGGCTGCGTTGATGTCGGGTGCGAAGCCGGGCAAGCGGGCCGTGGCCGAGGCCACCGAGAAGTGGAGGGGGGGTTCAATGTACTGCGTCCAGCGTCCGGTGTTTCCCATTACGCCAAGGCTTTGGCCGACCTCGACTCGTCTCGCTTCAGGTGCCGAGTCCGGCTGAATAAACGAGGACTGCAGATGGGCGTAGTAGTACACATGGCCATCATCACCATGCAGCAGGATGGCGGTTCCACCCCGTTCATTGTCTACCCGTCTGGCCGTACCGCCGGTCACCGCCACGATATGGCGTTGCTTGAAAGCGTGAAAATCCGGGGAGTCCATAGATAGCTCATGGTGCGCGAATATGTCCACCGCGTTGCTGCCGTCCCAGTGGAGGCGCGTCCAGCTGAGAATGCCTGGGTCGCCGCTCACGGGAAAAGCGTGGGTTCCGTTGGCGGAGTACCGGACGGTGCTTGAGTCGTGGGTGAATGTGGCGCCCCGCACCTGGAACCAGGCAGCGGCAACTGAAACCACCAGAACGAAAACCAAACCACCCAAAAAAGCTATCCCACGTACCAGAATCGACTGATTACGATATCGGCTCATGATCCAGTTCCTTGGAAAGAAAGCTCCATGATATGTGTATCGGCTCAGTAGAAGGCTGCGCCATGGTTCCGCGGCAAAATCATCGCAAATATGATGGAAAAACTCATAAAATTCCGCACAAGTCTTGACCAACCCTCGAAACTATATTACCTATAGCAGTAGTAGAGATTAAACGCGAGGTATGGCGCGCGGCGCCATTACATGAAAGGGGGAGCCATGGCCGTCTCGCTACCGAAACTCAGCAGCTTGCAAAAGCTCAGCCGGGAACAGGCTATTGTGCGAGCCATTATGGTGGGCTCCATTGGAGTTGTGCTCTTCACTATTGCAAGTGGAGTGTATTCCGGGGCCTTTGGGCAAGGTGCCCGCTCAGTCGAGGGCGGCGTGCTTGCCTTGGGCTCGGACGGCCGAGAGATTGCTGTGTTGTCACCCCTTGACGGCGGACTTCTTGGAATCATTGAGCTTGAGCATGAGGCGTCGCAGATCACGCCGACCCCTGGCGGTGTTTCGGTTTTCGTGAGTTTCACAGGCCGGGACGAGCTGCGGGTCTACAGCACCACCGAGTATGAGCTTCAGGAAACCATACCCTTTGAGGGACGGGTGCCCGAGTATCTGCTCTTTTCTGAGAACGGCGACACCCTGTTTGTGAGTTATGTCGATGTACCGGTTATCTCGGTGTTTAACCACTCGATGCGTCGCCTT
>PXEI01000273.1 GCA_003564775.1 Spirochaetaceae bacterium | reverse complement strand
GACCTATCACCAGCCGCCTGCGCAGGTTTCAGCCTCGGCGAGTATGCAGCTTTGGTAGAGTCGGGTGTTCTTGCTCTGGATGACGTTTTTTCGGTGGTCCTGGCGCGCGGGCAGATCATGGAAGAGGTAAGCCGCGAGCTAGATACCGCAGACGGATCGGCGGGAATGAGTGCGGTTATGGGTCTCAGCTTTGAAAAGATATCGGAGGTACTGACTACGGCTTCGCTTAAGGACGTATATCCCGGTATCTGGAACAGCCCGGCACAAACCGTAATCTCAGGCACCTCCGAAGCGCTAACGGCAGCCGAGGCCGCACTCAAAGAAGCCGGTGCAAAACGTTGCATACGGCTCAAGGTTTCCGGACCTTTTCATTCGCCACTCATGAGCAAGGCTGGTGAACGCTTTGCCGAAGTCCTTGCCGCTACCACCTTTAGTGATCCGAAGCTACCGGTCTACTCTAATGTAACAGGCGACAAAATACGTACCGGGGCCGAGGCCCGTGACTACTGCGTAAAGCAGCTCATTTCTACAGTTCAGTGGGTGCCGGAACAGCGTGCAGTGGTGCGTGACGGATTTGACCGTGTTGCAGAGGTCGGACCGGGTACGGTGTTATCTGGTCTTTGGAAGAACTTTACAAAATCGGAACTGGAGTCCGAGCTACCCTGCCAAGGCGCCGGGTCTGTCGAGGATATCAGGGCCTTAGCCGAAGCATAGGCGGCCTGTCGCCACACAGTATCCGGTGAGACAGCTCATCGGTTTCGACGTTCAGAACACAAGGAGAAAAACAATGCTACAAGGAAAGAAAGCGCTCATAACCGGTGGTTCACGAGGAATTGGCCGTGAAATCGTGTTGTTGTACCTGCAGAATGGGGCATCTGTCTACTACATCGACCTTGCTCCCGGGGAGTCCCTCGACGAGTATCAGGAGTTGGCAGCAAAAAACGGCGCCGAGGTCGTATACAAAGAGGGCAATGTATCGGATGAAGCTGCAGTTACGGCAGTCGTCAAGGAGATTCTGGACGAGAGTGGCGGGATTGATATTTTGGTAAACAACGCCGGAATTACACGCGACGGCCTGATCTTCCGCATGTCCACCGAGGACTGGATGAACGTTATAAACATTAACCTCAACAGCGCATTCTTCATCTCGCGCGAGGTTTCCCGCAGCATGATCAAGAAAAGAACTGGGGCCATCATTAACGTTGCGTCAATTGTGGGTGTTATTGGCAACGCCGGGCAGACCAACTACTCCGCCTCCAAGGCCGGACTTATAGGTCTGACCAAGAGCCTTGCGCGTGAGGTTGCTGGCCGGAACGTCCGCGTCAACGCGGTGGCTCCGGGGTTCATAAAAACAAAAATGACCGAGGCCCTGAGTGAGGAGCAGCGTGAGGCGCTCACAACCCAGATCCCAATGGGTCGAATTGGCGAACCGGACGAGGTGGCCAAGGTTTGTCTTTTTCTGGCTTCAGATCTCTCTTCCTATCTTACCGGGCAGGTGATTCATATCACCGGCGGCATGGGCATGTAAGGCTTTCACAACACGAGGTAATACCATGAAACAGCGCGTAGTAATATCCGGCATAGGGGCCGTTACTCCACTAGGCAACAACGCACCCGATTTTTGGGCGGCGGTAAAGAGCGGCACAAGCGGTGTTGCGCCAATTACCCGCTTTGACACCACCGACTTCCAAACGAAGATCGCGGCCGAGGTCAAAGGTTTTGACGCCAAAGACTATATCGACAAGAAAGAGGCCCGGAAGATGGACCTCTTTTCACAGTACGCAGTGGTTGCCTCCCTTGAGGCTCTCAAGGACTCCGGCATTAAAGTTGGTGAGACCGTCGACCCATTCCGCATTGGTGTCGTACTGGGTATTGGAATTGGCGGCTTTGAAACCCTTGAAGACTCGTACTTTCAGCTGATTGGGAAGGGGCCGGGACGTGTCCCGCCCATGACTATTCCCAAGCTCATAAGCAATATTGGGCCAGGCAATGTATCGATAGCCATTGGGGCTTACGGCCCGTCCTACTCCATGGCTACTGCCTGTGCGTCGGGGACCGACGCAATTGGAAACGCAGCACGAATGGTGGCGGACGGCGCGGTAGATGTCGTAATTGCCGGGGGTGTAGAGGCCTGTATCACACGCATGGGAATTGCTGGCTTTAATGTCATTCAGGCACTCTCAACCAAGTACAACGACCAACCAACCCTCGCGTCGCGGCCCTTTGATAAAGACCGTGACGGTTTTGTCATGGGAGAGGGCGCGGGCATTGTGGTTATTGAGACCCTTGACCACGCAGTAGCCCGGGGTGCAAAAATTTATGCCGAGATTGGCGCAGGAGCCATGACCTGCGACGCGGATCACCTCACAGCACCCAACGCCGAGGGACGCGGTATTATCGCAGCCATGAAGAGCGCGGTTGCCGAAGCTGGGCTTGAGATGGACGGAATCGACTACATCAATGCTCATGGAACATCAACCCCAATTAATGACCCCACCGAGTCCAAGGCCGTTAAGAAGGCTTTTGGTGAGCATGCCTACAAGCTGAAAATGTCCTCAACCAAGTCAATGCATGGTCACTGTGTCGGTGCCGCTGGCGGCGTCGAGGCAATTGTGTGTGCTCTTGCCCTCCGCGATCAGTTCTACCCGCCCACGATCAACCTGGATGAAGCCGACCCAGAGTGTGATCTTGACTATGTTCCCAATGTTGGAGTATATGGGGAAATGCGCACAGCAATGTCAAACTCACTTGGATTTGGTGGCCACAATGGTGTACTTGTTCTCAAGCGATACGAGAACTAACTTCTGAAGAACGCGTTGAGGTACCGGTTTTTTTGGTATTGAGCGAACGCCCCAGTGTGAACGAAACAGCACATTGGGGCGTTTTGTAATTTAAAAAACTGTAAGTATACTTAGAGAAGTTATGAACACCGTGCCTGTGATCCTTGTCGCCGACGACAACAAGATTAACCGCCTCGTAGTAAAGGCCACACTCAAGGGATACGACTATCGTGTTGTTGAAGCCGCTGACGGCGAGGAGGCGGTCGAGGTAGCCCTTAAGGAGAACCCGGATCTCATCCTTATGGATATGATGATGCCGGTAATGGATGGGCTGAAGGCCACAAGCATTCTCAAACAATACAGCGCAACGACTCGTACCCCGGTTCTCATGCTCACAGCATTGAGCGAGACCGAGGACCGCATAAAGGCCTTTGATGCCGGCGTTACCGGATTCCTCACAAAACCTTTCGATCGTATGGAGCTCCTCGCTCACATTCGGTCCTACTTGAGTCTCTCCTTGGTTAACCGAAAGTATATTCTCTCGACGGTGTCTCCCATATCCGGACTGCCAAACCGCGCGGCCTTTCGTGAAGAGAGCCCACAGTTGAAACGTCCTAAGCTATTTGCTGTGCAGATGGACCATATCGGGACCATTGGCCGCTTCTACGGGGAGACCGCTGCCAACAGTATTGAAAGCCGTTTTGCAGAGTTTCTCCAGACAGCAGTGCGCGATACCATACAGCAGGCTTATTCGCTGTACCACATCCACCGTGGAATTTTTGTCGTTCTTGTTGACGACCCGCTGGAAAAACTCTCCCGCGAAGAGGCCTACGCAGCAGCAGAGCAAATGAATCGCACCTTTCTGGGACATCAAATTCTTGTGGATGATGTGCAGTACCATAGCGACTACACGCTGGCAATTTCGTTCGCTACCAATAAGCCACTTGAGGAGGCGGAGTTAGCGTTGTATGAGGCCGGACGGCGAAAGGTAGACATCCTGTTTGCTGGTGATATAGCCCAACAGACCTACAGCGAGATTGAACGAAACATGATCCAGCTCAATAATATTAAAAATGCAGTGAACGAACATCGCTTCATTCCGCTGTTTCAACCTATCACCGAGATCCAGACAGGAAAGATTGTAAAGTACGAAGCCTTAATTCGCATGGTTTCACCGGATGGAACGGTGCACTCACCAGCGGAGTTTCTACATGTGGCAAAGAACAGCCGTTATTACCAGGACATTACCCGGATTGTATTCGAGAAGTCGATAGCGATATTTCGCGACCGCGCCGAGGACATAAACGTGAACCTCTCGGTACTGGATATTCACAACGAGGACACTCGAGCCTTTCTCATGCGCTTGTTCGCAGCAAATCCCGAGGTTGCCAAGAGGCTGACTATTGAGATAGTAGAGGAAGAGGGCGCGGAACACTACGACACCGTGAAGGAGTTTATTCGCGATGTGCGAGAGTTCGGTGTGAAGATTGCCATTGACGACTTCGGGAGTGGTTACTCAAATTTCCAACGGATAATTGATCTCAACATCGACTTCATAAAGATTGACGGCAGCCTGGTAAAACATATCTGCGATGATCCAGTCTTTGAAAACATGGTACGAGTGATAAAGAGCTTTGCCGCCTTTTCCGGCATACCGGTAGTCGCCGAGTTCGTAGAGTCCGGGGAGATGATTACAATTCTTGGTGAGATTGGTATTGAATATGCCCAGGGATACTATATTGGGAAGCCGGCGCGGCTCGACAACAGCAAGAGTGCCGTTGCCGCCACCACGCCATAAAGAATATTGATTCCAGCCTGCTAAGGAACTAGTCCTCTAAAGAAAACTCGTCCTTGGGCGCGCCACATACTGGACACACCCAGTCTTCGGGAAGATCGTCAAACGATGTTCCCGCGGCAATGTTGCCGTCAGGGTCACCCTCGGCTGGATCGTAGATGTAACCACATACGTCGCACACATACTTCTTCATGGAAACTCCTTTCTCACGTTTGGTTGTTACTATCAGCTACGGCCACTGAACATCGGTCAGCAACGTCAGCTTTGTTTTTGAACGCTCGTCCTCGGGGTTTAGTTCGAGGGCACGTTGGAACGACTTAATTGCCTCGGTATTGTTATGCAGTCCGTACTGCACAACTCCAAGCATATAGTGAACCTCGGCAAAACCAGGATTACCTTGCACCAGCTCATCAAGCAATTTCAAGGCCTGATCGTAGTTTTTCTGCTTCATCTTCAGTTGAGCAAGGTAAAAGTTTGCAATTTGGGACTCCGGCGACTGCTTTCGGAAAGCGGTGAAGGCATCGTCCGCTGCATCGTCACGACCAAGAAAGAGGTTAATGAGCCCAACAAAGTAGCTGGCCATTGCATGGCTCTCACTACCAACTTTGGAAACAGTGGAAAACGCGTTGAGCGCTTGTTCAAGTTTCCCCATTCGGTAATAACAGACACCGAGTTTGTAGTAGGCAATACCGAGTTCAGGGTTAATTGCCACAGCGCTCTCATATGCCGCTACCGAGTCGTCTAGTTTACCCAGCGAATAAAGGATGTTTCCTCGCAGCAGCTGAACAAACCCATCATTGGGGTTCTGCTTAGCGAGTTCCGAAAAAGCCGTATTTGCCTTGCTCCAGTCGCCAGCAAGATAGAAGGACATTGCTTCAGCGTACTGTGGATCGTCGTTATTCCACGCCATGGGTCACTCCTCAGTATAGTTGCATTTAGTTACAAACGAGATTTGTCCAATGTAATACGCATCACAGTGCTTGGCAAGACACGAGTGCAACACATCTGAACTGATTGTTCATCATTCAGCACCCAACATTGACCGCGGGTTGAGTAGCTCCGCTAAACGCTCTTCCGAAAGCACCGCTTCCTCCAAAGCAACCTCACGAATGGTCCTCCGCTCTTTGTACGCCTTGTAGGCCAGTTTTGACGCGCGATCATACCCAATTTCATTTGCAAGCGGCGTTACCAGCGCGAGACTCCATTCGATCCAGTACTCACAACGCTCTATGTCCGCCTTTATTCCGTCAACACAGCGCTCTGCGGAGGCGCGACAGCAAGCGGCAAGCAGCTCAAGCGCCGACTGCGTTTCGTAGGAGATCAGCGGATGCATCATGTTCAGCTCCAAGGGCCCGTGGGAGCCGGCAATGCTGACCGCCGCTACCTTACCGGCAAGTTGGGCCGCAACTTGAATGATCATCTCGGGAATCACCGGATTAACCTTACCAGGCATGATAGAGCTTCCCGGCTGTAGCGACGGTAACTCGATCTCTCCATAGCCAGCCCGCGGCCCCCCGGCGAGCAGTCGTAGGTCGTTGCCAATCTTCATGAGACTGACGGCTACCACGTTAACCGCTCCCATGAGCTCTACCTGCGCGTCGCGGCTGGCAATAGCCTCAAAACGGTTCTCGGCTGCCTTAAATGGAAAGCCGGTGTCTGCGGCAATTCCCGCTATTGCGCGGTCTGCAAAACCTGGTGCACAGTTGATCCCGGTTCCGACTGCAGTACCCCCCAGTGCCAGTTCCTCAAGGGTCTCGCGACACGAGGCAAGTCGCCGGGCACCTTTGCGCAACTGCACCGCGTACCCAGAGAACTCCTGCCCCAATGTCATAGGCACTGCATCCTGGAGATGGGTGCGGCCAAGCTTTACTACGTCCCGAAACTCCCTGGCCTTGTTCTCAAAACTCAGAGCCAACTCATGTACCGCAGCCACCGTGTCCTCAAGCCCCACTCGGTTAGCAATATGAACCGCTGTTGGGATTACATCATTGGACGACTGGCCGCGGTTTACGTGATCGTTCGGATGAACCGGACTACGGGTACCCAAGGGAGTTCCCAGGATTTCGTTGGCTCGGTTGGCCAGCACCTCGTTTGTGTTCATGTTCCATGAGGTGCCGGAACCGGTCTGGAAAACGTCTATAGGAAACTGGTCATCCCAACGGCCGGAGCTCATTTCATCGGCCGCCTGAACAATGGCATCGGCACGTTCTTTGTCCAGCACGCCCAGCTCGTTATTGGCCCGAGCGGCATTTCGTTTAATTGTTGCCAATGCGCGGATAAGTTGTTGCGGAATGCGCAAGGGTGAGATCCCAAAGTTCTGGACCGCTCGTTGCGTTTGTGCTCCCCAGTACGCACCCGATGGGATACTTACCTCTCCCATAGAGTCGGACTCGGTTCGATAGAGTTCGTTCTGCGACATACATTCTGCTCCTGTGTGCATAGAAAAAACTATGTGCCTGAGAAAATAGTTGCTCCGGGCGCGGAAGGCAACTAGAGGCCACTCAAAGGTGACGAGACCGCAGGCGGGGCATTATATTACCAAGTAAATCCGCACTACAACGGATGCAGAGGAGCAGAATACATGGCGCAAATTGGAATTGTGGGCGGCGGAAACCTTGGAGCAAACACCGCGTTCTTTTTAGGCGAACGCTCGGTTGCCGACGTTCTTATCTACGACAATCGAGAAGGACTTTCCACCGGAAAGGCTCTGGATCTTATGGAGGCAGCTCCGGTACGACGGTATCGAGTTGATGTTCGCGGCACCGACAATCCGAACGATCTCAAGGGCTGTCAGGTGGTGATTATTGCTGCTGGCGAGGTTCGCAAACCTGGTGAACAACGCAGTGATCTTTTCGCGCGAAACAAGGCCGTGGCATTGCAGTATGCCGAGCTTCTTGCGGGAAGCAAGGCGGTTGTCATTATGGCCTCCGAGCCGGGAGACGCTCTCACGGCACTCTTTACTCAGAACTCGGGGCTTCCTCCTGAGCGAGTTATTGGTGTTGGAACAGGGCTAGATCGTACCAGATTGCGATATCTGATCTCAGAAGAGACCGGCCTGCTGTCCGAAGACATTAACGCGGTTGTCATTGGCAGTCATGACGAACATATGCTGCCCTTGCGACGCTATACCCGTGTTGCCGGAGTGCCGGTAGACATGCTGGTGGGCCTTGAACGCTGGGAAGAGCTCGTGGCCCAACTCCGAGCAGCTGGTGACCGCATTATTGACCTTTCGCAGCGCTCAAGCTCGTTTTACGGCCCGGCCGACGCCTTGGCCGAGCTTGCCGAGGCGGTTGTGCGCGACCAGCGCAGAATACTGCCGGTATCGACCTTGCTGAATGGGCATTATGGACTCAAGGACACCGCAGTGAGTTTGCCAGCCATTATCGGTGCTGGTGGGGTAATCAAGATGCTTACGCCGGAACTCGACGATCAAGAAAAGGCCCTGCTACAGGCCGGTGCCCAGGGTGTTGCAAGCACCCTCGCAAGCTAATGAGGCATCAGGAGGAACCACCAATGCGAAAAATTTCAATTATCGGGGCCGGAAATGTCGGGGCAACCACCGCGTACTATCTGGCTAAATCAGGTATTGCAGATGTAGTTATGGTCGATGTCGTAGAAGGCATGCCACAGAGCAAGGCGCTGGACTTTCAACATGCAGGCCCTATAGAGGGTTTCCGCTGTAACATTACGGGAACAAACAACTACGCCGAGATCGAGGGTTCGGACGTGGTGGTGCACACTGCGGGCATTCCACGAAAACCAGGAATGGACCGCATGGATCTCCTGAAGACCAACGTAGGGATTGCCAAGGACGCGGCAAAGGCTATTCGCACCTACGCTCCGGACTCGGTAGTGATTGCGGTAGCGAATCCTTTAGATGTAATTGCTATGGCCCTGTTGCGTGGCACCGGTTTTGATCCACGCCGGGTTGTCGGCATGGCTGGAGTGCTTGACTCAACCCGCTTTCGGTACTTCATTGCCGAGGAGCTACAGGTCCTTCCCGAGAACGTATCCGGCATGGTTCTGGGTGGCCACGGGGACACCATGGTTCCGCTTCCGCGCTACACCTCGGTTGGTGGCTTTGGTCTTGCCGAGCTCATGGATGCCGAAACTATCGAGCGTCTTGTGGACCGCACCCGCAAGGGCGGCGGCGAGATCGTGAGCTACCTCAAGCAGGGCAGCGCGTTCTATGCGCCAGGGGCCTCGGTTGCGCAGATGGTAGAGGCCGTGCTCCTTGACCAAAAGCGCCTGATTGCGGCGAGCGCCTTCCTTGAAGGCGAGTACGGCTACTCCAACGTCTTTCTTGGGGTTCCGGTGGTACTGGGCTCCCAGGGTATTGAACGAATTATTGAACTGAATCTCACCTTTGAGGAAAAGGCGGCGCTTGATGGATCGGTGTCCGCGGTTCAAAAAGGTGTCGAAGAACTCGACTCAATCTGGAACTAAGTGAATTCCGGGTGTGAACCTGGGGTGCGCTGAATGGGTGGGGCTCACGAGCCCCGCCCTCATTCAACACCACTGCAGTTCGTCAGCCGCCTGTGCGCTCAGAACTTGGCACAAATGCTTTACCTAGCTCACCCACGTACAGGGCCTTAGGGCGGTAGATGCGGTTATCGCTGCGCTGTTCAAGAATATGGGCCAACCAGCCAGGTGCACGCCCCATGGCAAATACCGGGGTGAACAGTACCGACGGAATGCCAAGCAGCGCGTAGACCGCGCCTGAGAAGAAGTCTACATTCGGATAGATCGGTTTGCCCTTCTCTTCCATGCGTTCACGGAAGGCCCGTTCAAGCTCCTTGAGGATCTCGTAGTACTCGGTGTTCCCTTTGCGCTTGCCGAGCTCCTGGAGATACTCCTCAATAATTATTGCGCGTGGATCCTTGGCTCGATATACACGGTGGCCCATTCCCATTATCTTGCGTTTCTCGGCCAGGGCTTTCTCAAGCCACGGCTCAACGTTGTCTTTGCTGCCGATCTCGTCCACCATGGCTAAGACTTTCTCATTAGCTCCGCCGTGCAGGCTCCCGTAGAGCGCACCAATAGCAGCCGAGACGCTGCTGTAACACGTAGAAAGGGTGGAAGCCACTACGCGTGCGGTAAAGGTAGAGGCGTTAAAACTGTGCTCGGCATGCAGCCCCAGACAGGCATCCATAAT
>PXEI01000168.1 GCA_003564775.1 Spirochaetaceae bacterium | reverse complement strand
TTTCAAAGCGTGTGCCTCATTAACGCTATGCTCGATATAGGCGACTGCGAGCTCCCAGTGTCGGCCGTTCAACAACCGAGGTAGCGCCTCCTGTACCGCACCAATGATACGATTCCTCCTGGGTTTTGCACTAACCTTTTTCTGCAAACAGTGCTATTGTATACACATGGCAGATCAGTACTCGATCCGTGTGCACATTGAAGAGGTTGAAAATGGACAGTTTCTCGCTACATCCGGGGAGCTACCGGGACTGGTTGCTCAAGGCCGGACAATTGAAGAGGCCTTGGAAATTGCTCGCGATGTAGCCCGTGGACTTCTTGAGTCGTACCAAGAACACGGAGACCCCTTACCTGAAGGGCTTCGTCAGCTGACTTCGTCAGTTGACCTTGACATCGCAGTCACTGTCTGATGGGTCGCCTATCCGGTTTCTCGTACCGAGAGCTCACCAAAAGATTTCGAAAACTCGGATTCCGCTTTGATCGTACTGCCCGAGGAAGTCATGAAATCTGGTGGAATCCGGATACACGAAGACGAACGACAATTCCAAACCATCCTGGCGATCTACCGGAGGGGACAGTGCGGGCAATCCTCAAGCAAGCCGACATCCAGCCAGATGTTTTTCTAAATCCATGAACACGTCCCTATTGTCTCGTACGCAGTAGGCCTCGCGGTCGAGTCGCGGCTGGGGGATTCTTCTATTTCTTCACTATCACTAATTTTCACTGCACCGCACATGGGAACGTGAGTGCCGAGGTGAGGAAATCCACGCACAAATCGGGCCCGGTTTTTCCTTGACCACCAGGAGATCTCGTTGTAAGCTGAGTACGATTTTCAGGGCCAGGTGAGTCTCACGTTGTGGGGCAATTCCTGACCGGCGGTTATAGCCCGCGACTCTCGGTATCACTTTTGACAAAGTGGCACCGGGACTGAATCGGTGGAATTCCGATGCCGACGGTATAGTCCGGATGGAAGAAAATCGCTGACCTATATTCTCGCGGGTGCAACGGTGACGCTCTGTTGTTGTTGGACCTGTGGGGCGCTTCGTCCAGATCCCTACCGGCCAGATGCCGTATTGGGGTGAGCGGGCGGTGTGTAGTTAAGCGTAACCTTCAAACACAAGCCCTGAGTCGGAAACGACTCAGGGTTTTTTATGCCCTGCACACCACAGCCGGTGCGACAGCACTGTCCAACCGGTTGTACCAGCAAGGAGCTTTTGTATGACCGATCGACGATTCATGCGTCGGGCCATCGAGCTTGCCACGGCGGGGATTGGGAATGTTTCACCCAACCCGGCGGTGGGAGCGGTACTTGTGCGTGACGGCAGAATCATTGGCGAGGGATACCACCGCGAGTACGGTGGCCCGCATGCCGAGACTGACTGCATTCGTGATGCCCGAGTACGAGGAGAGGATCCACGGGGAGCGGTAATGTACTGCACCCTCGAGCCGTGTTCCTTCCGCAGTCCAACGAAACACAACCCACCCTGCACTGAAAGTGTCATTGAGGCAGGCATTACCCGCATGATCATTGCGGCGCGCGACCCTAACCCGGCGGTTGCGGGTTGTGGAGTACACGCGCTGCGCACAGCCGGTATTCAGACATCCTGCGGGCTCATGGAGGAGCAGGTACTTAAACTCAACGAGTCCTACTTTCTCGCTACCGCACTCCGTCGGCCACAGGTGCATCTGAAGTGGGCGCAGTCGCTGAACGGTCGCATTGCGCACGCTGGCGGCGGCAAAACGCCTATTAGTGGGCCGGAAGCGCAACGCCACAGCCACGGCCTGCGAGCCGCGGTGGACGCAATCCTGGTAGGACGCGGCACCGTTGAGCTTGATGACCCGAGCCTCACGGCACGCTATGGAACTTCGCCAGCCAGGCAACCGCTGCGGGTCGTGCTTGACCCGGGACTTCGGTCTCCGGTCTCATCTCGGCTGTTCCAGGATAAGGCAGCCAGCACCTTACTACTCAGCGGCCCGCTCAACGACAATGCCCTCACACATGCCGCCGAGCTCAAACGGCTTGGGGTAGAGCTTGAGCAACTCCCGCTTCACAAGGAAGGTGGTTTCGCCGCTGAGGATATACTTCAGGCTCTGTATGAGCGCGGTGTCCGCTCGGTGCTCATTGAGGGCGGGGCGGTGACACACGCCGGGTTCCTGGCTGCCGGACTCTGGGATCGCCTTACGGTATACATCGGCCCCACATTGCTTGAAGGCGATGTGCTTGCTCCGAATGCTCCGGTTTCCAACCTGAGCGCTGCGGTTGTTGAGCGTGAGGTAGATGTACTGGGTGATACGGTAGCAATTACCGGACTGAATCCGAGCACACGGCGGGTGCTGGATGGACTGAAGTGGGACACCGCGCCACAGCCCCAGCAGGCTGGCTGCATGCTGCCACAGGAGGAAGCACATGTTCACCGGTTTGGTACTTGAGGTAGGTACGGTCGCTCGGGTGAGCCCGGGCTCCGGCAAGTCCGAGATAGAGGTAACTGCCCCAAAACTTTCCCCGGCCTTTGTGCTGGGTGACTCGGTGGCAGTGAACGGCGCCTGCCAGACGGTGGTAGCCACCGGCAAGAGGTCCTTCACGGTAGAGGCGCTGGCCGAGACCTTGAAGAAGACCACGCTTGGCTCGTTGCGAACCGGCGCTCGGGTGAACCTGGAACCGGCGGTGACCGCCGCTACCCCCTTGGGGGGCCACCTGGTGCAGGGCCATGTCAACGAGACAGCCCGGGTTGAGTCGGTAAGCCAGGATCAGGCGAACATCTACTTTACTATTGAGGTGAGTGAGGCTGCGGCGCGTTACTGTGTGGCCGAAGGTTCAATCTGTATAGATGGAGTCAGTCTCACGGTTGCCCGACTCGACCGGCGCCTGGTCACGGTGAACATCATACCGCATACCTGGGAGGCTACAACTTTGACGGACCGCAGGACTGGTGACCTGGTGAACATTGAGACCGATATCATTGCTCGCTACGTCGAACGCTTCATGGAGGCCCGTTTTGCCGGGACTGCGGGAGCCGCGGAAGATGCCGGGGCTGCCGGGGTGGCAGGATCCGCAGGGCACCAAGGGTCCGCTGAGTCGGTTGAAAAGCAGTTAAGCGGCTGGGGCTACTAACAACGTGGCCACGCACAGGAACAACCAACAACAGGGAGACATCGACATGAACACTATACATTTAGAAACAAAATCCGGTCAGACGCCGGATGCACGGCACCACCATGAGCTCTGTGCTCGCATGCAACATGCGCTGCGCGACCTGAGGGCTGGCAAGGTGGTTGTGGTAACCGACGACGACGACCGTGAGAACGAGGGCGACTTCATTGCCCTTTCAGACCGCATTACCCCGGACGTCGTTAACCTTATCGTCACCGAGGGGCGTGGTTTACTATGCCAGGCAATAACCGCAGAGCGTGCCCGCGAGATGGAGCTTGCACCGATGGTGAAGCGGAACACCGCGCTTCACAGCACTGCCTTTACCGTGAGCGTAGACGCCATTAAGGGCTGCACGACCGGAATCTCCGCCTCCGACCGTGCAATTACGATACGCACCTTGGCCGCCCCAGAGAGCGTGCCTGACGACCTCTCGCGTCCGGGCCATATCTTTCCGCTGGTGGCTGCGCCGGGCGGGCTGAGCGAGCGCAATGGACACACCGAGGCAGCGGTGGCCTTAGCGCAGCTGTGCGGGGCACTCCCGAGTTCGGTACTGTGTGAGATACTGGATGAGGACGGTACCATGGCCCGCGGCAGCCGCCTCAGCGCCATTGCTGACCGCCTGGGAATGCCGCAGATCTCGATACAGGATATCATTGAGTACGAGGCCACCCTTGCCAGTGAACCGGAGGTGGTGGAGACCGCGCGGGCGCTTGTGCCGACTCGGTTCGGGCGCTTTCAGATGCGCGTGTATGCTGACGCCGCCGGAAGGGAGCATGAACCGTTTGTCCTCATTCCGGAAGGTTTCCTGGATGAACTGGAGTCGCAGCGAGCCTCGTCCGCGGAAAGGCCCGCACCGCTGGTACGCGTGCACAGTGAGTGTCTTACCGGTGAGTGTCTCTCAAGCCTGCGCTGCGAGTGCGGCCCACAGTTAGATGAGGCAATGCGGCGCGTGCAAGCCGCTGGCGGACTCATAGTGTACCTGCGCCAGGAGGGCCGCGGCATAGGGCTCACCGACAAAATTCGCGCCTACGCACTCCAGGATGCTGGCCTTGACACCTACGAAGCCAATACCGCCTTGGGCCTGCCCGCCGACAGCCGCAGTTACAGCGTTGCCGCCGAGATACTCCAGGAGATCGGACTTACCGAGCTACGGCTCCTGACCAACAACCCCGACAAGATTCAGGGCCTTGAACAGGGCGGAATCACGGTGACCGAACGCGTCCCCCTTATTATGGAAACAACCCCGGAGAACCGTGCCTACATCCACACCAAGCAACAGAAGTTTGGACAACTTATGGAAGAGAAAATGGAGGACAAGAATGACTACTCAGGAAATTAACGGCATCCTTGATGCCAAGGGATTGCGCGTAGCTATTGTGGTGGCGCGCTTTAACTCACTCATTGGTGAGCAACTGATAATTGGGGCGGTAGACTGCCTTACTCGACACGGCTGTGATGCGGGCGAGATCGTGGTTATGCGCGTTCCGGGAGCTTTTGAGGTTCCCTTTGTAGCTAAGAAGGCGGCCGAGACCGGACGCTACGACGCAATTGTGTGTTTGGGCGCGGTCATTCGTGGTTCAACACCACACTTTGACTACGTGGCTGCCGAGTCTGCCAAGGGCGTGGCGCAGGTCTCTCTGAGCACCGGCGTGCCGGTGATCAACGGCATTATTACCACCAACGATATCGAGCAGGCGCTTGAACGGGCCGGAACCAAGGCCGGAAACAAAGGCTGGGATGCCGCTATGGCCGCTATTGAGATGGCAAGCCTCGCAAAGCAGCTGAGCAGCTGAGCGGGTCGCAGGTCGCGTGCGGCTTACTCGACCACCCGCGCTGGCACCCGGAGCCTAAAACAGGTTCCGGTGTCGCCGGTTTCATACTCAACACTACCACCGTGCGCCTCCACAAAGGTCTTCACAATAGCAAGGCCAAGGCCGGTGCCCCCGCGTTTACCCCCACCGGAAAACGGAACAAACATGGTCTCTTGTATCTCCGCAGAGATTCCAGTTCCGTTATCCTCTACCTCAAGAATTCCATGCTCACCCGAGAAGTCACTGCGTATTGTGATGATAGACTCTCCTCGAGGACGCCGAGGCAAAGACTCACCGGCATTTCGCACCAGGTTCACCAACACCCGCCGCATCTTGCCGTTGTCTCCCAGGAAGGTGAAAGATCGGCGATTCTCAACAACCAGTTCCGCCCGCATGCTGGACACAAAGTTTGCCACCGCGGACTCTACCTCTTCAATAAGATCGGCCGAGGATATGAGGTTGCGCGAAATCTCACTGTTGCGCGTGAAGTCAAGAATGTCGTTCACAATGTCTATGGCAGAGTTAACCGCCTCGGAGATCTGGCCAAAGACCTCCTGCATCGAGTCCGGCTCATAATCAGTTTGTCGAATAAGATCCACGAGCGACAACACGCCCGAGAGCGGCGACCGAAGGTCATGAGCAATCATGCTTACCGCCTGTCCCACGGCAGAGAGTTTCTCCTTTTGCATGAGCGACTCTTGCAGTTCGGCCTTTTCCAGTGACTGCCCAGCATGTTCAAGAAAGAGCTGGAGAAGATATAGACGGTCGCTGTTCATAGAGCTACCGGGTTGTTCCAACAGGAGCACCACGGTGTAGTGGTGCATGCGAAGAAAGACCCGGCGATCGCGCTGCTGCACGGCGTTTTCACTCAGCATAGGAATATCTGTCAGGAACTCGGCAGCGTACTCATCCTCGCTCAGGCGGCCCACCCCGACAACCTTTCTGAAACCATGTCCGTCTGTGTGCCGTGCGACCATGGCCGACTCACAATCCGCCAGGTCTAAAATATGATGAAGACTGGTAGTGAGCAGCTGGGCGTTGTCCCCGCGCTCGGCCCGTACATCCGAAACAATACCGATAAGCCTTTCAAGGTCGCGTGTCTTGTTCCATTCGTATACCGCCTTGGTGGCGATCTGCCGAATTTCGTCAGCGGCAAAAGGCTTGCTATGGTACCCAACGTTAGGCCCCGCCGACATCACCACTTCTTGAATGCTGTAGTCGCTATACGCGGTAACAAAAACGATCTCGGCAGCCTGGTCCACAGCGCGAATGCGCTTCACCGTTTCCAATCCATCCCAGCCGGGCATGCGCATATCAACAAAGACTGCGGCAAAGGGCTCCTGGTTCTTTATTGCCTGTTCGACCAAGCGCAGACCGCGTTCGCCGTCCGGCGCCTCGACAAACTCAAAATCAAAGGTCTCCCCAGATCCGCCGCCCCGTGGCCCGGCTCCAAAAAGCTCCTCACCGGCTTCCTCGAGTTGTGCGTATTTTTTTCGGTGAGGCATAAGTATCTCGCGAAAACTGTCACGAATTGCCTCTTCGTCATCTATAACCAAGACCCGAGTATTAAAACCGGCGATCATCTAAGCTATTCCTCCTGGATCGGGAGCTCAATATGGGCAACCGCGCCCTCCCCGGGGCCGCCGCTCGTTAACCATAACCGTCCGTTATGTGATTCTATGATTTTTCGGCAGGCAAACAAGCCAATTCCGTCACTACTCTGTTTTCTGCTGACGCCGAGCTCAAAGAGTTCCTCAGGATTGCCAGCAAAACCCCCGCCGTTGTCGGCCATTGATACACGCACCCGGTTCCCGTCCGGACTACGGGAGGTTTCCAGCAGAACAAACCGCTCCCCCATCGACTCGGTTCTATCAAAGGACTCAAAAGCATTACGGAGCAGGTTCACAAGAACCCTCATAAGCCCGGTTCTGCTTCCGGCAACCTGGGCTGCTTCATCGTGGTACTGGCGACGAATGGCAACGCGACGCTTCTCAAAGGCAGCATTCTGCATTGAAACCGCATCTTCCACAAGTTGCACCAGCGGCATCACCGTGTATGCCCGGTCAGGTTGTTCGCCGACATACTGCCGCTGAACCGCCAAAACCTCCGAGATATGGACAACCGTGTGCGCCATGCGTTCCAGACTCGTGTGCAGCTCCGCTCTGCGAGAAGTAAGGGTACGGCGCAACTCGGTCATGTACCGTAGCAGAGCGTCTGTAGTTTCTGCACCCAAGCCGTCACACAACTTGTCATAGGCATCACGAAACAAGCCCTCTAACCGCGATAGAGCATCTTCTTCCGGCCAGTCGGCCTCACCAAGCAGGCGGTTCACGCCGGTAGCAACTCCGGTAATTGCGTTACCAATATCGTGTAGAACACCTGCGGCAATCTCGGCACGCCCCCTGTGGAGTGCCTCCTGCTCTATCATGGTGCTGATGCGTTCTTCCTGCCGCACCTGAACCGTGATGTCGTTCATGGCCACAAGAAATCTGTCGGAACTCAGGCGCTCAACCGTCAATGAGAAGTACAGAGGACTTGAAGACGGAGGGGCCCAGCGTAGACGCCGGTCCTTGAGAATGGTTCCTGTCTCGGCGACAGACTCGTTAACCAGCTCCGCAAGGTCGATATCGGCCCCCGAAAGAATCTCAAAGAGATTCGTGAGTTCACCGGTCCTACTCATGGGCATAAGATATCCAGCGGCATAGCCGTTCATCAGATGAATGTGGCCAGCCCTGTCAATTTCGAGCAATGCAACGGGCGCAAGATACAAAAAGCGGAGAAGTCTTTCGTTTTCGTTTCCTAAAGGTTCCACGAGTTGATCCGGCGTACAGAGTGTACTTAGTCTATCATTGGGTGTCAGCCCGGTCGACCAATAGATACTGTGACGCATGTTCCCGGGACTTGAGCATGCGCAGATGCACCGGCGTTGGTTTCATCATGTACGTGAATACGTAAGGAATAGTCTCGTCCAGCTCGTCCAGCTTCCGATACTTCTCAGCCACCATGTAGTTATTAGTACAGGGAGCTACCTGCGTGAAAAAGTTTTTGTCGATAAATGCACTCTGCGACAGGCCAGACAGTTCAACCTCGGCGGTGTTGACCGCCTGCACCACCCCTTCCTTGGACATTTTCACTACGCCGTAGCTGCAATCGTTAAGTTCGGCTCCGTCCATTTTCGAGATCGCTTGAAGTATGTCTTCGTCGTAAAAACCGGGGCACACTAAGCACCTTCCTGCAACAAGAGTTGTCCTTACTATACCGCAGGAGTCCGCTAGTGTCACCCTGCTGCAGCCTCCAACGCCCGGTGTCAACTTGCCGAATGCAGGGAATCATGGTAGTGTAGCAAATGGTATCGGCACACAGCTTGAAGACCGCGGCCGAAAGACTCCGCGCCCGTCAGCAAAGCGGAATCCTCTGTGAACGAACTGCACGAGACAAGGCACTGTCACGGCTGGAACAGGCCATTCAAACGGCTGAGTCAGACATTCTCAACGCCCTGTCACGCGACTTCCGGAAGCCCCAGTTTGAGAGCTACAGCACCGAGATCGCCTTCATACGCAGCGAGATTCGCCAGACACAAAAACACCTCAAGCGCTGGATGCGCCCGCAGCGAGCTGCAACCCCGCTTTTCCTGAAACCAGCATCATCGCGGGTGGAGTTTGAACCGTGGGGTGCAGTGCTCATCATGTCACCATGGAACTATCCGTTCCAGTTGGCCCTTGCGCCGCTTATCTCGGCCATAGCCGCAGGTAATACCGTGCTTCTGAAACCCTCGGAGCTTGCTCCCCATACCGCGACGGTGGTTGAGAGCGTTATCGCCGCCGCCTTTCCGGATGGTGAGGTGGAAACCGCAACAGGTGGCCCGGAAGTGGCTCAGGAGCTCCTGGATCAGCAGTGGGATCACATCTTCTTTACCGGAAGCACCCGGGTTGGCAAGCTTGTGTACCAGGCGGCCGCCAAGCACCTTACTCCGGTAGTTCTGGAGCTCGGTGGTAAAAGCCCGTGTGTTGTTGCCGCAGATGCAGACCTTAAAACCACTGCGCGGCGGATTGTGTGGGGTAAGTGTGTCAACGCCGGGCAGACCTGTATCGCCCCCGACTACATCCTGGTAGACAATCAGATTAAGGACAAGCTCTGCACGGCCCTCGCCGCAGAGATCACGCGCGCCTATGGCCCCGCCCCGCTTGAGTCAGAAGACTACGCCTCACTCATCTCCGACGAACACTACAAGAGGCTTGAACGGCTCCTGGCAGACGGCGACATTTTCTGCGGCGGTGCTTGTGACGCTGCTAACCGAAGGATAGAGCCAACAATACTACTTGATCCTTCACTACAGTCCTCGGTGATGCAGGAAGAAATATTTGGGCCGATACTTCCGGTCATAGGGTTTGACCACATTGGAGAAGCCGAACAGCTTATCGCCCGCAACCCAAATCCATTGGCACTCTACTACTTCAGCCGTGACCGCAAGGCGGCTTCTCGCTTTCTGAAACGCGTTCCCAGCGGTGGGGCGGCACTCAACGACACGGTTATGCATGTGGGCAACGCTGCTTTGCCCTTTGGAGGACGCGGTACAAGCGGAATAGGGCAGTATCATGGGCAATGGGGCTTTGAAACCTTCTCTCACAAAAAAGGGGTGTTCTCGCAGTCGCTGCTCATTGACCCACCCTTGCGTTACGCGCCCTACTCGGCTCGTCAACTCTCCGTTATCCGCAAAGTGCTGGGTTAGTGGCGGGCGGCGCTGGTGCTACCGGGCGGCGCTGGTGCCGTGGTCTTAGCGGCGGGCTTTCGAGTGGGCGCGCACCACAAAGACCA
>PXEI01000142.1 GCA_003564775.1 Spirochaetaceae bacterium | reverse complement strand
GTCGTTTGACCGGTATATTACGAAACGATTACAGTACTCGGAAGGAGGTGCCGGGCGATGCAGCGTGAGAGTCGAATTCTACTGGTAGCTCCGTACCCGGAGTTGAAGACCTTAGCCGAGGATTGCTGCAACTTGTCGGGAACAGGGGTGTGCACCGAAATCGGGGATCTCCAGGACGGTACCGTGGTTGCTCGTGCGGCCGAAAGCGCAGGGTGCGAGGTCATTATCAGCCGGGGTGGGACGGCTCGCGCAATTCGTGAGGCTGTTTCTCTACCGGTCATTGAGATTAAGGTGACCGGCTACGACCTCCTGCGTGTGCTTTATCCGGCCTATACACAAGGCCGGCGAGTTGCCGTTGTTGGTTTCGACAACGTGGTTCAAGGCGCAAAAACAATCTGTGACACGATCGGTTTTAAGGCAGGACTTTTTCTTGTTCAAACCCCAAGCGATGCCGAGTCGCGAATCTCCGAGGCTTGTGAGTGGGGGGCAAGCCTTATCGTTGGCGATGTCGTCTCAACACGAACAGCCGAGGCTCACGGTCTTGATGTGCAGCTTATCATGTCGGGGGCCGAGGCGGTTCAGTACGCAATCATTGAAGCCTTCGAGTTGCTGCATCACACAACCCATGAGCGGGAACAGAAGCACAAGCTCAAGGCCATTCTTGATTACTCTCAAGAAGGCATTGTGTCGGTGGACCAAACAGGGGCGCTCGAGTTTGTGAACCCTGCTGCTGCCGTTCTGTACGGGGTTACCTCACCCGATGTAATTGGTGAGCGGGCTGAAAGCGCTCTTCCGAACACGGCGCTTCAGAGTGTGTTGGATTCCGGCCATGCGGAACTTGAGCAGATTCGGGAGTTGGGTGCGTCGCGCATTGTGGCACACACCGTGCCGATATCGTTTCATGACAATGTTCACGGCGCGGTGGAAATACTTCAAGATGTGACTCGAATTCAGCAGCTTGAGCAACGAATACGGACCGAACTGCACCGGAAAGGGCTGGTTGCAAAACATCGCTTTGAGGATCTGGTAGCTGAGTCCGCAGCCATGCAGGGCGCGATACGGATTGCGCGTGGATTTGCGCGTACTCGCAGCAATGTACTTCTGGTTGGGGAGACCGGTACCGGAAAGGAGCTCTTTGCCCAAAGTATTCATAATGCGGGCAAGGCAGCAGACGGGCCTTTTGTGGCGGTGAACTGCGCGGCACTTCCGGGAAGCTTGCTGGAGAGCGAACTCTTTGGGTATGCCGACGGGGCCTTTACCGGTGCTCGCAAAGGTGGGAAACAAGGGCTCTTTGAGTTAGCCCATAACGGTACAGTGTTCCTGGATGAAGTCACCGAGATGGGCCTTGAGCTGCAGGCGAGGTTCTTGCGTGTTGTTCAGGAGCGCGAGGTAATGCGGGTCGGCGGTGACAAGGTTATCCCAATTCGAGTGCGGATTATAGCCGCAACGAACCAGAACCTTCGGGACGAGGTCGAGCAGAAACGGTTCAGGCAGGATCTTTACTACAGACTAAAGGTGCTCGATCTTAGGATACCTCCGCTCCGCGAACGCGGGTACGACGTTGTGCTCCTCATGGAGCAGTTCCTTCGCCGGTTCTCCAAGGACCATGGAATTGCGCCTCCCGTTTTGAGCGCTGCACTAACCGAACGGCTCCTGGGGCATAGCTGGCCCGGCAACGTGCGGGAGTTGGAAAACCTGGCCGAGAAGATTGTGGCCATGGTCGTGGGGACACCCGACGTTGGTAGTGCTGAGTTCGACGAGGGCCTCATCCTTGACGAACTTGAGGTGCCACGACCTGGTTTGCCCGTCGATTCAGCTCAAAGTCGGAATGAGGCGGGGGCGGAGTTGCGTGAGCGCGAACGTGAGATCATCCTGGAGGTTTTGCACGCGGAAGGATTTAACCAGACCCGCGCCGCACAGCGCCTGGGAATAGACCGCGGCACACTGCGCCGCAAGCTCAAAAATGAGTAGCCATTCGCACAGGCGAAGCATATTGCGCCGATAGAACGCTGCAAATTGCATCAGCTGACGCGAGAGTGATTTGGCGGACACTATGAGCGACGGCGCGCCATGCGGCAATAACATGGATAATAGATGTTTTGATTGCTGCGGCGAGGTAACTGAACCGGCGTACGAGGCGCCCTGAGCCAGCATACCTGGGTGATACCTGTTTCTCGCCAGGAGATGCTCGGTTGGCACACTCTTTGCAGTTGTTCGGGTGGAGGTGTTTATGAACATCAAGCGTAGTATCGAACGTGTGCCCGGTGGAATGATGGTGATCCCCCTGTTGTTGGGAGCATTTATCAATACCTTCTTCCCGGATGCACTCATGATTGGCGGGTTTACGACTGCCCTGTTCAAGCAGGGGGCCGGCGCTCTGATTGGTGCCTTCCTCCTGTGTATGGGTGCCGGGATCAGCCTGAAGGCCGCGCCAAAAGCATTGCTGAAGGGATCGAGCATCACACTCAGTAAGTTTCTGGTCGGTGTGATCGTTGGTCTGGCAGTCAACTGGATTGCCGGTCCAAGCGGCATCTTCGGGCTCTCGGCCTTGGCGGTAATTGCTGCAATGACCAATACCAACGGTGGTCTTTACGCAGCACTGGTTGGTGAGTTCGGAGATGAGACCGATATCGGCGCAATTGCGGTGATATCCATTAACGACGGGCCCTTTCTCACCATGGTTGCACTGGGAACCGCAGGTCTAGCCAGCATTCCTTTCATGTCGCTGGTGGCGGTAATTATTCCAATTCTGGTCGGCATGTTGCTGGGTAATCTTGACGACGAGATGCGGGCATTCTTGACCAAGGGTGGGCCAATTCTCATTCCATTCTTTGCTTTTGCCCTTGGCGCAGGTCTGAACTTTGGCCAGGTAATACAGGCCGGTGTACCGGGTGTCCTGCTGGGTGTCATTACTGCCTTCTTTGGTGGCTTCTTCAACATCATGGCTGATCGTGTGAGCGGGGGTACCGGCATTGCAGGTGCGGCCGCGTCAAGTACGGCTGGTAACGCTGTCGCCACCCCGGCGGCGGTTGCATTGGCCGATCCAACTGTCCAGGCCCTTGCCGATGTCGCCACGATCCAGGTTGCCGCAGCGGTCATTACCACCGCAATTTGTACGCCAATAGTTACAACCTTCATGGTGCGCTGGAACGAAAAGCGCAAGGCACAAACGGCAGGATAAGACAATGAAAGCAGCACTCGGAATCATAGCCGATGATTTTACCGGTTCGAACGACACCGGTGTTCAGTTTAGCAAGAAAGGCGCACGTACCGCTGTCGTGTTTGACGGATCGCGCCTGGCAACGAATGATGCTCCCGCGTCGGTTGTGGTGATCGACACCGAGTCGCGCTTTGACACGCCCGAGGTAGCGGCGGCTAAGGTAGCCGCCGCTGCCGAGGCGCTCTCCCGGCTTGGGGTCAAGCACATGTACAAGAAGCTCGACTCCACCATGCGGGGCAATATTGGGGCCGAGATCGAGGCCGCCATGAAGGCATCGGGTCGGAGGCGGGCGGTGCTCGCGCCGGCGCTCCCCTCCAACGGCCGCACCACCGTGGGGTCTCAATGCCTTGTTAATGGAGTACCTGTCGCCGAGACCGAGATCCGTCGTGACCCACGGACCCCGGTGCTGAGCTCCTCCATTCCTGAGATTATTGGCATGCAGAGTAGCCTGTCGGTACGCAGTGTAGGCGTCGCGTCCGTCCGCTCGGGGGTGAATGCAGTGCAATCCGCAATTGAGTCAGACACGAGTTCCGCTGCCAACGAGATTGTGGTGATTGACGCTGAAACCGACGAGGACCTAGCGGTAATTGGAGAGGCAGTCTCCGGTCTGGATGAAGGCGTGCTCCTTGTCGGTACGGCTGGCTTGGCCAGCTATCTTCCTTCATCCATGTACATTGGTACCGAGGTGAAACCGGCAGGCACGCGCAGTCCAAGTTCCGGGAGCTCCGTCGGTGGGTCGGGGCTCCCCTTTCTCTTTGTTATTGGCACAGTGAGCACGGTAACGCGGGCGCAAATTGAGCAGCTTCTGAGCGCCGAGCCGGCGGTTCAGGACATTATGGTGGATCTTGAGGCACTCTTCACAACCCCCGATCAGGAACATGATCGGGTACTGCAGGAGGCGAAAGAGGCTCTGGGACACGGCTGGCACTGCGTAGTGCGAACAACACGCGGTGACTCTGATGCGGCTCGGGCAATTGAGATTGCTGCCCGGCATGGAATCGGCTCCGAGGAAGCCGGGTCGCGACCCGCGCAGTTTCTTGGCCGCCTGAGTTCCGCTCTCATGAGTGAGGTTCCGCTTGGCGGGGTTTTCATATCTGGCGGGGATACCGCGATCCGTATTGCAGAGGCACGAGGTGCGACCGGGTTTGTAGTAGGCGATGAAGTCCTGCCCGGTATCCCGTCCGGAAGCTTTATTCAACCCGAGTCAGACACGACTCCGCCGAAAACGCTGGCCTATCCGGTCATCACCAAGGCAGGGGGCTTTGGAAAACCGGATGCACTGCTTGGGATCTTTCGTTTTATGAAGGAGTGCTCGGAATGATTGGAATAACCCTAGGAGATCCCAACGGGGTCGGCCCGGAGATAGTTCTGCGGGCGGCGGCTGATGGTGAACTTGGCCAGGATGTAGTCGTCATTGGTGACATGCCGGTACTGGAGTATGCGCGGGATCATCTCAAGATCGATATAGAGCTTCATGAAGTTGGAATGGGCACCTTCTTGCCCGGAGGGCCCGGCGTCCTGCAGGTATCAAGCCCTGGGTTGTTCCGTGCAGAGCACATAGAGCCCGGAAAGCTTAGCAAGGAAGCCGGTGCCGCCTCGCTTGGGTACGTAGAGCATGCGACTAAAGCGGCCCTTGCGGGGCAGATAACCGCTATCCTCACCCTGCCCATTAACAAGGAAGCAATTGGACTGTCCCACGCAGGTTTCAGCGGACACACCGAGTATATCGCAGCGCTGTGCGGTGCAGCCAAGACTACCATGATGCTGGCATCCGAGAAGTTAATCGTTACGCACGTGAGTACGCATGTCGCTCTTGCCGACGCTGTGCAGCGGGTGAAGTTCGAGCGCGTACTGGACGTTATTCGGCTCACCCATGATGCGGTGAGTAAACTCCGCCCGACCGCGCGAATTGCGGTGGCCGGGCTTAACCCTCATGCCGGTGAGGGAGGTGCTTTTGGACGAGAAGAAATTGAAGTCATTTCGCCGGCCATTAAAGCCGCTTGCGACGAGGGAATGGATGTGTATGGCCCCGAACCGGCCGATACGGTGTTCTACAATATCCTTGAAAGACAAAAGTTTGACGCGGTGGTCTGTATGTACCACGACCAAGGGCACATCCCTATGAAGAGTCTCGATTTTGACGGCGGTGTGAACGTCACTCTGGGCCTGCCAATTATTCGTACATCGGTAGACCATGGAACTGCGTTTGACATTGCATACCAGGGTCTGGCCCGCACCCGGAGCATGGTGCACGCATATCATATGGCACATCGTTTGGCCGGTTCGAACGGCGGCAGGGCCATAGGGTAGTAGCTGTCCGAGGCTATTATTCCGGCCGAAATACGACCTCAATTGTCTCGCGTTGCATCGGCCCCCAGATTGGCACCGTGTGCTGGCTACGATCGTAGCTCTGAGAATACTGGATATCGCTGGCGCCATCGACCCTGGCTTCCCGAGTCTTGTACGCGAAATCGGTGAAGAAGCTTTCATCGTACATTGATACTCTCAAGGCAATAGGCTCGGTCCCGAGCGGGACGTCGATCGGAATCTCGAAACTATACACGAGTGTGATGTCGTCGTTGACACGAGCGTTGAAGCGCTCGACCCTTCGCACAGGGTGCTCTTTCCCGTTAATGCGAATGTACGTGAAGTACCCGAAATTGCGAAGATTCTCAAAGGCGTTGAGCCGGATTTGTTCAACCTGAGAACTCGAGAGCCCGCCTCCCTGGGGCTGACCAATATCAACGAGGACTGATTGCGAAAAGAATGGATCAAAGGTCCATTCAACGCGAACTGCCTCAATCCGGTTGCCGTTTACCCGAACCTCCACTTGGTTTTCAATCCAGATATGGGGGTGAGCGTTCACGGTGGTGCTAACGGCAAAAAACAAGAGCGACACAATCAACGATACCGAAATCTTCATGGCAAGGCTCCTAAGAGGCGGGTTTCGACGCAGCCGTTTTCACATCAGAACCGCGAGTGTGAGCATTCCAACGGCGAGGATCATGACCCCGCCTAGTAGCTCCACGCCGATATGAAGTACGTGTCCTACCTTGTGCTCCAACAGAGAGATAATCCGACCCTTAATAACAATCGTAACCACCGCCAGAAATGCGAGCGCGAGCCCAAGTCCCGCCGAAAGGGCAGCAACCGCGGCGACTCCCAGCCCCACCGCGTTAATGGAGACGGCGAACAACATCAACGCGGTTGTGATGGGGCACGGGATAATTCCGGTGGACAGAACTACCGGTACCCAACGACGCATTCGCACGTCCGTCTGTTTTGAATACATCGCATCGTGACCATGATGCTTGCAGTGCCCATGCTGATTGTCGGGAGGGATGCTTCCGTCGATATTTCCGGTGCCCCTATCGTCTGAGCGGGTGTGACTGCGGATCTCTCGTACGCTGAAATAGCAGAAAATCACACCAATACCTATCAGCAGTACCGAGCTCAGTATTTGCGTTACTCGACTGATCTGAGCGATGGTCGACCCAATTGCGACTTCAAACAGCGCAGTAATGACCATCACGATGAGCACGGCCGAAAGGGCGTGCATCACCGCGAAGAGAAACCCCAGGGCGACTCCGTGAACAATGCGAGCTCTGTCGGCAACGCAGTAGGAAATGAGCACGCTCTTTCGGTGCCCGGGTAGCACGGCGTGAAGGAAACCGAACGCGAATGCGAACCCTAAGGCACCGAGTGCTCCAAGTGCGCCGTGATCGTTTGCTGCAACAGAGCGCAGTCTGAGTCCAAGGCTACGATTCAGGTCTCGTTGCCACCTGACCAGCACCGTTCGGGTACTCGCCCACACTCGGCCCACCGCTCCGTCTCCCCATCGCAATGAGTCTGTAGACCGTGGCGACGCGGTGGGCCCATGATCCATCATTGGCGTGTCTTGTGATGATGGGCCCGGCTCCCGTGGAGCAGGAGACAAGAACGGGTTGGACTGTCCGAATGCAGGCACTGTCATGAACGCCATGCCCAGTATCAAGAGGGCGATGTGCGACCTGCGTCGCCCGCCGCCGAGTGTGACTCCCCTGTCACTGCAGGTTCTCCATCTGTGAATCATAGTCCTTCCTCCAGTAACTGCTCGCCCGGGTACGCTGCGACTCGTCGTGTTACCAATAGATTCCGTAGTACGCCAGAATAGATACGACCATGAGCGCCGGGACGAGAATGAACGCGCGTCCCCCGGCGGCGGGCCGGTGCGCCGAGACCAGGTGATCCGCTGCAGCGGTACCTACTGGCTCATCGGTACCCAGTTCCGGCCAACGCCGACGGACCATTAGTACCGCGAGTGCGGTTGCTGCCATCACCACCGCAGTGACATGTGCGACCGTCAGGGACCCGATCGCCGTCGGGTTGGTTCGGAAAAACTCGACCACGAACCTATTGAACGCAAAACCGGTAATGTAGACGAGGAACAGTTCACCTTTTCGGACGGTTCGGCCTCGCAAGTACCAAACCAGCAGAAAGAGCAGGTAGTTCAACATGGATTCGTAGAGCTGTACAGGATGTAGCATCCTCCCGCCCACTTGCACGGCCCACCGGGCGTACCCCGGCGCTGCAACACCGAATACATCGCACCCGATCCGCCCAATAGCCTGTCCGAGAATGATCGCTGGTGCCGCCACGTCCGCTATTTCCCAGAACCCAGGTGACCGACCCCACAAATAGATGACCGCCCCGAGCACACCGCCGATCAACGCACCTTGGATCGAAAGTCCGCCCTGGTTAAACGCCAAGAACTGTCGAACGCCTTCTACCAACCCACCCTGGGCAAATACGAATGCGTAGTACAGTCGCGCACCAGCTATCGCTGAGATCAAGGCGACCAGGGCGGTGTTATCGACTATTTCTGCGGAATAACCCTTTCGGCGGGCTTCATGTCTGAGTACCACAAGCCCGGCAACGATACCCAGGAGCGAAAACACCCCCAGGAGCGTTATGTGGAATGGCCCAATTTGGAACAGCTCGTTGCTCACGGCTAAAGTGTCCATTCAAAGGCACGGTCGGACCTGCCCACGTTGCGGAGTCGAAGTTCCAGTGTTCCGCCGACGTTCTCGGTTGCCTGCAGAAGGGGCACCCCAACGCTCAACCAGCCGTAGCGATGGTGGGAATCTTCCCTGTCACCCTTCCATTCAATGTCGGAGAGGGGCAACCTCTCACCGTCCAGGTAAAGCTCCGCCGATTGCTCAAGGTCGATAGCAAACAAGTTGACTGAATGTGTATCGAGTGCAAGGGAAAAGGTGATCCGGTCCGCCGTTCCAGAACTCACCGCTTCACGGTTGTCGAGTCGGGCAGATACCTCGATCCCACCGCCACGGGTGATTTGGAACTGTTCTCCCTGTTCTCCTGCTGCGACAGATCCAATTGAGACGAAAGTGCCAAGAATTAGCGCGAACCCAAGAAGTCCTATGCGGCTAAGATATGTGTTGGGGGTTGTCATTGTTTGTGTCTCCTTGTTGAGAGGTTCTGAATGTGGTCAATGTACCCGAGCAGTTTGGCAGTCACATGACACGAGTGTTACGAATCTATTACAGCGGGGCGATCCCGGTTGATACTCCAGGGGGGTATAGTATAATCCGGATTGCAGCGCGGCGTGGTGACCGGATAGAGATAGACCGACAGCGCCACCGCGCTCAAGGAGTACGACATGATAAGTAAAGAGCGAGAGACGGATGACAGCGAAGTGACGATCGTGGACGAGCAGCCGAGCACAGGGACTCACCGCAGAGGACATGGTTTACACATGACAATCTGCGTGGTCGTGATGGCCGGGGTAATGTGGTTTCTACATCAACGCGGTGGCTTCTCCGGTTATTGGCTGATCTTCCTCGTCGCCTGTCCTCTGATGCATCTATTTATGGGACACGGAACGCATGGTCGCGATACAAGCCGTCGGCAGCGATAGCCGTCGGCAGGAAAAGGAGAGCGGATGGAGCTAACCAAACCACGAATGTGATAAGCTGCAGCTATGTCGGGAGAAGCTAGTACAAGACGTCCGGTGTACGTTACGGTTACCCGCTTCACTGGTCTCGGGCGGCACGTGCATGTAGAGATGCGTGAAGAGCTGGACGCCAACGGAAACGGCGAGCTGAGGGTAATGAGCTTTACGAGCCGTGAACGGGCGCTTGAATGGGTTCGCTACACCTTCACCACTACCTTTAGCTCCAGGACGCACGAGTTGGTATTTGCCGAGCCTAAGACGCGCAAATGGTTCTATCCGGAAGGGGATTGATAACCTGACCCGTGCTTGAGCGTGCCAACTGCATTGGTGAGGTTAAGGGCAAGCCGCTCAGTGAACTCATTCAGCAGGATCGCGACGAACGCTTGTGAACGCGTACCTGGACAGCAGTGCCTGCTATTCATCTGCCGACATCTTTCTCACACATGATACGCGTCAAGGTCACGCTGCGGAGCTGTTCGGCTTGCCGGTTGAGTATGTCTCTGGATTGGCCTCGTGACTCACGCCGTGACCACGTAACGCTGCAGTAATATTACTTGCCCAGGCGCATTGTTGTGGTACAATCTCCCTCATGAAAATACTCATTGCCGATAAGTTTCCGGAACAGCAGCAGGCGGCGCTGCGTGACGCTGGTTGTACCGTTGTGTGTGAACCAGGCCTACAGGG
>PXEI01000442.1 GCA_003564775.1 Spirochaetaceae bacterium | reverse complement strand
AATCTCCTGTCCTAGCCGATAGACGAAGGGGCCATTTTCACTTCCCGGGGAGGACTCGAACCCCCACAGGCAGAACCAGAATCTGCAGTGCTACCATTACACAACCGGGAACCGAACACGCCGAAACCATAGAGGTTTTGCCCGCTTGTGTCAACTCCTGTACTCACTCACCATGGTACTCAATCAGCGTGCGAACGGCAAATGGTTTCAAGAACTCGTCGTACTTGAGGAACGGCAAACCAACGACACAACAGACCCCAGCGATCTCGGAACCGGACTCTACAATCATCTCCGCCGCCGCTCGCAGGGTTCCCCCTGTTGCTACCAGGTCGTCAAGCAGGAGAACCTTTCGCGGTTCGGCTACATCGGCCTTGTGCAACTCTATTTCGTCTTCGCCGTACTCCAGCGTAAAGCGCTTCACAAACTTTTCACCCGGTAGCTTACCACGTTTGCGAATAAGAATGAGCGGCAAGCCCAGTTCATACGCCACCGGCGCGGCAAAAACAAACCCACGGGCGTCAATTCCTGCTACCGCATCCATGCCCGAGTCCTTATACATCTCAACAATGCGCTTTACGCAGTAACGAAACGCCTCCGGCTGCACCAATATTCCGGTGATATCGTAGAAGAGTATACCAGGCTTGGGAAAGTCTGGGACCTTGCGAATTACTGCATCTAAATCATAGGTGTCCGACATGCCGCTGAGAATAGTCGGGCCGGTCTGGTTCTGTCAACGGGCGGACTTGCGTCCGTGGCGCCTCAGGTGTATTCTGGCGACATGAAACTCTCAACACGCTCTCAGTACGGTTTGCGAATTATGCTGAATCTTGGACTGCACGTGGACGGCAAACCTCTTCAGCTGAGCGAGATTGCTACTCGTGAGCGGATATCAGAAAAGTATCTCGGACAGATTATCATGCCGCTGCGCGCATCCGGTCTGGTGAACTCAGTACGTGGCTCACAGGGTGGGTACTTCTTGTCGCGCCCGGCTCGGGAAATCACCGTGCTGCAGGTAGTAGAAGCAATTGAGGGCGAGATTAGCATCGTCGACGCGGTAGGCGACACCGGAACCCAACGCGGAACCATTACGGATCAACCGGCAAGCGTGGCCGCTACCGGCCGCGTCTGGCGCAAGGTGAGCGCCTGCATCCGCGACACATTAGGCGGCTTCACGATTGAAGACCTCCTTGAATACTACAGCAAGGAGGCTGCAGTTTTTGATTTTTCAATATAGCGCTTTCTTTCTTGTCCCGACCGGTAATTCCCCATATAGTGCACATTCATGGTAACAATACTCCCGGTCGCAAGCGGAAAAGGTGGCGTAGGTAAGACGGTTTTCTCGGCCAATCTTGGTGTGGCGCTTGCAAAAGCTGGCAAGACGGTTGTTCTCATGGATCTTGACCTTGGCGGGTCAAATCTACACACCGTGCTTGGGGTACGCAACCGTCATGCGGGAGTCGGTAATCTCATTTACAAACAGGAAGAAGGGCTTGAGTCGCTTCTTGTTCCAACCTCTCAGGATCGCCTCTTTTTGATCCCGGGCGACGCGCTCCTACCAGGCACCGCCAATCTACCCTACTTTCGCAAACAAAAAATTATCAAAGAAACTTCTGCCCTGGTTGCTGACTTTGTCATTCTGGATCTTGGTTCTGGGACAACCTACAACACCGTCGACTTCTTCCTTACAGGCAGTGACGGTGTGATTGTGTGCACGCCCGAAACTACATCGATACTGAACGCGTACTCCTTTATCAAGACCGCGGTCTACCGAATGTTGTACCGGAGTTTTCCCAGCAGTAGCCCGGAGCGTGGCACCGTGCAGTCGTTTATTGAGGAGCGCATTGAGGGCTCGGACGACTCCTTTGACACACTCCGTCGTCGCCTGGGAGAGATATCAGAGGATGCAGCCGAGATCTGTGGAAAATGTCTGGAAGACTTCCATCCCCGGGTGGTTCTGAATATGGGCCGTGATCCTGGGGATCTGGAGATTGGCCGACGCCTGCGCACCATTTCGCGCCGCAATCTCGGAATAGAGGTAAACTTCATTGGTTACTTGCCACGCGAGGAACTCATGACCGAGTCCATCATTGAACGCAAACCGGTTATTGAGCTCAACCCAAGCGGCGCTTTCGCCCGCTCATTGACTATGATCTCCCAGCGCATTATCAACGCACCACGTGGTACAGAGCCCAAGCTCTATGAAGATGACGAGGATATCCGAGAGCTCGCCCGGGCTGCACAGCTCATGTGATGCGACCTGCCACAAAAGGGTTGATAATTGCTGCATTCGCTCCTATTCTAAGGTGTCTCCTCTAGATAGGAGACTATACTAACGGCTTCGGAGGGTTTAGAGGACATGAGAAAACTTCTACTATCGCTAGTGGGCGCCATGCTAATAATGGGGCTGCTGCTTTCGTGCGAGCGTGCCGCAGAGCAGTACGAAATTGCAATGATCACCGATGCCGGTGACATTGATGATGAATCGTTTAACCAGGGTACTTGGGAAGGTATAGTTGAGTACGCGCAGGCAAATAACCTGTCGCATCGCTACTATCGACCTTCGGAGATCTCGGACTCGGCCTACATCTCAACCATAGACTTGGCTGTACGTGGTGGAGCGGAAATCGTAGTAACCCCTGGATTCCTGTTTGAGCAGGCTATCTTTAGCGCCCAGGATACTCATCCAGATGTGCGATTTGTACTCATTGACGGCGCACCGCACGGCGGGGACTACAATGTACAGGTGGCAGACAACACAGTATCTGTATTCTTTGCCGAGGAAGAGTCGGGGTTTCTGGCTGGATACGCTGCCGTTAAAGACGGATTTGAGAGTCTCGGGTACATGGGTGGAATGGCGGTGCCAGCAGTTGTGCGTTTTGGTGTAGGCTACGTCGCAGGCACTCACTACGCAGCGTCGGAAATGGGCAAAGAGATTTCCTTTCCTGATAATCGCTACGTGTATCTGGGAGACTTCGCACCTAGTGATACTCACAAGAGCCAGGCTGAGAGCTGGTACAATGCCGGAACCGACGTCATTTTTGCTGCGGCAGGTGGTGCTGGATCAAGTGTTATGGCCGCTGCCGAAGACCAGGATGCCTGGATGATCGGTGTGGACGTCGATCAGTCCGCAAACAGCGACCGCGTCCTAACCAGCGCAATGAAAGACCTTGCGACATCGGTGCAGCAAATGCTTGATGCTCACTATGAAGGCCAGTTCCCGGGAGGCGAAATACTCAACCTTTCGGCCAGCGAGGACGGTGTAGGGCTCCCCATGGCGACATCACGGTTTCGCACCTTCTCGGAAAGCGACTACGACGACATTTTTGGCATGGTAGCTGGCGGGCAAATTGACGTACCAGCGAACTACGCAGATCTCCAGGCGTTTTTTCGCAGCCATGGTTTGGGAGATCTTGTCATTGCCGAAAGCACCATTCAACCATAGTCGGCGCGGTTGAGACAAAACCCTTGCACAAGATAAGAAAGGAAGGGCCTCGGCCTTTCCTTTCTTGTGCATCACCTTACCGCGCACTATTCTAAGGGCAGCCAATGGACTACGTCATTGAGATGGAAAAGATCACAAAAGAGTTCCCCGGAATTAAGGCGAACGACCAGGTTGATCTGAAGCTGAAAAAGGGCGAAATACACGCCTTGCTTGGTGAAAACGGTGCGGGAAAGTCCACTTTAATGAGTGTACTCTTTGGGCTGTACACACCTGATGAAGGTACCATCAAGGTACGCGGCCAGAATGTAACAATCAGAAACCCGAACGATGCGAACAACCTGGGAATTGGTATGGTGCATCAGCACTTCAAGCTCGTACACAACTTCACCGTGACAGAGAATATTATTCTGGGCCATGAAGACACTACTCAGGGCTTTCTCCGTTACGATAACGCGGTTGACAAGATCAAGCTCCTTAGTGAACGGTACAAGCTCAAGGTCGACCCGTCGGCAATAATTGAGAACATCTCGGTAGGCCAGCAACAGAGGGTAGAAATCCTCAAGATGCTGTACAGGGATGCGGACATTCTCATTTTCGATGAACCTACCGCCTCCTTAACCCCCCAGGAAATAGAGGAACTCATGAAGATCCTCAGACATCTCGCGGAGGAAGGTAAGTCCATTATTCTGATTACCCACAAGCTTACCGAGATCCAACAAGTAGCTGACCGCTGCACAATTCTACGAAAGGGCAAGTACATAGACACTGTCGATGTAGCGAAGACATCAAATGAAGAGCTTGCAGAGAAGATGGTGGGGCGTAAGGTTGTGTTCGAGATAGAAAAATCTCCTGCACAACCAGGAGAAACGGTGCTCAAGGTGGAAGACCTCAGTGTGCGGAGCACCTACTCCAACGCGGACGTGGTTCGGAACGTTAGTTTTGAGGTCAAGCGTGGTGAAATTCTATGCGTTGCTGGTATTGAGGGCAACGGACAAAGCGAGTTAGTTCACGGGCTTGTCGGCTTAGCTCCTTTGTCACACGGCAGAATCCTCGTTCATGGCAATGACATAACAAATGCCTCTACGCGCAAACGCAGTCTTTCCGGCATCTCTCATATACCTGAAGATCGGCAGCGACATGGATTGGTACTCGACTTCACTCTTGAGTACAATCTGATCCTCAATAGCTACTTTGGCGAGACCTACCAGCGTCACGGTTTTCTCGCCTTTGACGCCATTCGCGAACACGCGGAGGACCTCATCCAGCGGTACGACATACGGAGCAGTCATGGTCCTTTGTCTCTTGCTCGGAGCATGAGTGGCGGCAACCAGCAAAAAGCTATTCTTGGTCGGGAAATTGACCGCGGGAGTGAGTTGCTAATTGCCGTACAGCCAACTCGCGGGTTGGACGTTGGAGCAATTGAGTTCATCCACAAGCAGATCATTGCCGAACGGGATCGGGGCAAGGCAGTGCTGCTGGTCTCGTTGGAGCTGGACGAGGTAATGGGGTTAAGCGACCGCATTGTGGTGATGTGCGGTGGCGAGTTGGTTGGAGAGTTTGACCCACAGACGGTATCCGAAAACGAACTCGGATTGTACATGTCCGGTGCTCGCAAGCGAGGTGTGGCATGAAGCTCCCTTGGGCTCGGAAACAAGCAGGTGACACGCACAACGGTGACACCCGCATAGTCCACAGTGTGCTGCAAAAGGTGGCAGATAAACCAGCAAGCATTAGCGCCTTCTCCAGTATTCTTGCCATTATCTCCGGCCTTGTCGTTGGTTTTGTGATTATGCTTATCGTGAATCCAGGAGATGCGGTACCGGGGTTTTTCACGATCCTTTTTGGTTGGTTAAGTGAGGGCAGCCGGAGCGTAGGAGACATGCTGTACTTTGGCGTTCCTATTGTTCTCACAGGGCTCAGTGTTGCTTTTGCCTTTCGTACTGGACTCTTCAATATCGGCGCTACGGGCCAGCTTACCGTAGGAGCCTTTACTGCGGTCTATATAGGGGTCAACTGGGGCTTCCTGGGTGCACTCCACTGGGTAGTGGCTGTGCTCGGCGGCATGATCGCCGGAGCGATATGGGGCGGCATTGCCGGACTGCTCAAGGCGTTTCGCAATGTTCATGAGGTTGTATCCTCGATCATGCTCAACTATATCGCCATGTACCTGAACACCATGCTTATTGTCCAGTTGATTTATAACAGGCAGTACGCTCGAGCCATGTCGCCACTCCCTTCAGCCCGCATTCCCACCTGGTTTCTCAGAGACATTTTCCCGGGCTCTAGTGTGAACATTGGGATTTTTATCGCAATCGGTTTGACAATCCTACTCCACGTCATCTTGAACCGCACCGTGTTTGGCTACGAGCTCAAGAGCGTAGGGTTTAACCGAGACGCCGCCAAGTACGCGGGAATGAATGCAAGACGAAACATCGTGCTGTCCATGACCATAAGTGGTGCTCTATCCGGAGTTGCTGGCGCGATCATGTTTCTCGTCGCTGGCCGACACCTTGAACCGGTGAACCAGCTCATGCAAGAGGGTTTCACCGGAATAGCCATTGCGCTGCTTGGACTCAGTGCGCCAGCAGGTGTGTTTCTGGCCGGAATCTTTTACGGCGCCCTTGAACAGGGAGGGTACTATTTACAGTTGTATGACTTCATGCCGGAAATAATAGATATTATTATTGCCGTTATTATCTATTTCAGCGCCTTAAGCCTCTTCATACAGAGCTATGTTGCCGGGTATTTGCGAAGAAAGGTGGGGGCCGAAGTTGAGTTGCAGCAGGGGACGGCAGTGAAATGAGTCAGACCTTAGGAATTGTGTATTTTCTTTTCCCCTTAGTGGTGGCATCAATGGTTCCCCTGGCACTTGTTGCATTGGGTGCATTGTTTAGCGAACGAAGCGGCGTTATTAACATCGCGCTCGAAGGCATCATGGTCATGGGTGGTTTTGTCGGGATCATGTCCATTCGATATATTGAGTTGGCTACCACCTTGCCTTCGCAGCTCATTGCCTTCATTGGCTTGCTCATAGGAGCCGTCGCCGGTTGCCTTTTTTCATTCTTTCACGCCTACGCTTCTATCAACATGAAGTCCAACCAGATCATCAGCGCTACGGCTCTCAACCTCTTTGCCCCTGCTCTGGCGGTCTTTGTGGCACGAACAATCTTCCTATCCCGACGCATTGTTATCAGCGGAAACTACCTGATCCGTGAAGTCCCGGTTCTGAGCGATATACCGGTTATCGGTGAGCTGTTCTTCACTCGGGCGTACCTGTCGACCTACATTGGGGTTGTCATCTTTATTGTCTTGACAATTGTGCTTTATAAAACACGGCTGGGTCTACGAATTCGCAGTTGCGGTGAGAACCCTCACGCAGCCGACTCGCTTGGGGTAAACATCTATAGAATTCGGTATATCGGCGTATTGATTTCGGGCGCCTTGGCGGGAATGGGAGGGGTCATTTTTGTGCTCAGCTTTGCCACCCGTTTTGATGGTACGGTTGTTGGGTTTGGCTTCCTGGCCCTGGCGGTGCTCATCTTTGGCCAGTGGCATCCACGCAAGATTCTCTATGCCGCATTCTTCTTTGCCGCCATGCGAGTAATAGCCAGCACCTACTCCGGAATACCGGTACTTCAAGATATCCGCCTGCCAGCCGAGGTATATCGCATGCTGCCCTACGTAGCCACGCTGGTGGTACTGGCTTTTGTTTCCAAGAAATCACAGGCGCCGCGGGCGGCTGGCGAACCGTATGACGTGGGAAAACGGTGATATGCGGAGCGATAGATCTGCGCTCGCCTCTATTTCGTCCACGTCCTCTCAGTACGGTGTAAAGCGGAAATCGCTGACAATGACTTCCTCACGCTCCGCTCCCTGCAACGGCACCCCTTGATAGCGCCAGAAATTGAAATAGGCTCGTGCTCGTGACGGCTCAGGAACCACGTTGCCTTCGACAACAAAGCGAGCAACCTCCATCTCCGGCGGCGGGGGGTACTCGCCATGCCCATGCCATGAGACAAACTCAACCCTGCCTGGAGTCCAGTTAAAGCGGTGTGTGGTAGCCTCGCCGCTCTGAGTGAGATCAAACCTGTGCCGATTCTCCTCAACGTTTGACGGCTGTACCGAAAACTGGATATTCGTCATGTCTGGATTCCCCCAGCGCGAAAACTCAATGTCAATTTCACGATGATGCGGGTGCTCGCTCGGAAGCTCAAAGGTAAAGAATCCGAACACTGCCTGCGGGTCCAGTTGATCCAGACGCGCAAGGATTCGCGCCTCATAACTACCGTAGCCAAGCGGCCGCCGTGAGCGCACCTCGGTTGCGTGTTGACCCACAGAAAGATGCAGCCGCCCTCGTTCATCTACCCGAATATCATCCGGCGCAGAGGAAAAGGTGTTGCCTCCTGGCGCGGTCGGCTGTGCGGAGAAACGAGTTGTCCATTCGATTCCGGCAAACTCCAGCATAGGGGGCCCTTTCTGCGGTTCCTGTGGGCTCGTAGTCGGCACTTCGGACGGTGGTCCCGTCTGTACAGTACGGGTTGTATCGTCGTTACCGGATGAAGAGTCCATTGCCGGAGTTGATACACAGCCAGCAAGCAATACGCTTCCCAGTGCGCCCATAGCGGTACACGCAACTATGACGCGGGCTAAGCGCGGCCACAGCACGTAAGTGATGCATCTTTTTTGAGAGCTCATTCGAGTACCCCTCCCCCACGAAGTTCCAGTGTACCACGTGTTGCACAAACCTGCTTCCGTGGTCAGGCTCGAATACCCATCCTTGGCAACTCATGGTACTATACATTGATGTCTGACACAGTATGCCCATTGACTGGACTTCCGCGGGGTAAGATCCTTGACCGAGCTCTTCAGAGTCTCATAGACCAGCACGTCTCGGACGCCTGGGTGATCTTTGTTCGTGTTGATCGCATAGAGTACATCAACAGCTATCATGGTCGGGAAACAGGCGATGAGACCATATATCGAATCTCCAGAATTCTCGGGCGAACCGAGTCGTCGTTGCTCTATCGTTTCGACGGCCCGATCTTTGTCTTACTCTTCATTGGAAATACAGAACATGCCATTGAACGGGCCGAACGTTTACGGAAGGCCATAGCCGAGTCAACCGAGCTTGTCGAACCGGTGTCAGTCTCACTTGGCCTGGTGTCGGTAGATGAGGTTGAGTCAGGACAGGAGATCGCCGAGTTTGCGATGCAGCGGTTGCGCACCGCACGTCGCAGAGGCGGAAACACGGTCTGCGCCGTCTCCTACAGCGAAGCCGACCCGGATCAGTCGAGCGGTATTGTTTTGATCGTTGACCCCGAGGCCAACTCACTTGTCGTCCTTATTCGCGAGATCGAGAACCGTGGTTTCGCCGTGCTTTTGGCACACGATGGAATTGAGGCCCTCCAGCTTGCGTCCCAGATTGCGCCGGACGTGATCATTAGCGAACTCAGCGTGCCTAAGCTCAGCGGTTTTGAACTTGTGAGAAAGCTCCGCCAGTCGGAAGAACTAGGCCGTGTTCCATTCATTCTCCTTTCACACCGCAGAAATGACCAACTCATTCAGGAAGCAGCCGGATTACGAATTCTACACTATTTCCAGAAGCCAACCTCGGCCGTACAGGTAGCAGAACTGGTGCGTAATATTGCGCTTGCCCACGAAAGCTGGACAGTAAGCTGATGGCTGAAGATATCTCCTCCATCGTATCAGGTTTGATAGACTCGGTGTCCTTGGCCGTCGACTCGTTACCGTACCAATCTCTCATCGTGGCGCTCGTCCTGGTGGGGAGCTACCTCGTGGTGGCCATTGGGACAATGCTGTTTCTCTCTGGAGAGTGGCTCCTCCGCCGTCGCGACGAAAGCCTAACGACACGCTTTCAGAACTTCATAGCGTATAAAATACAGGAGAACACTTCACCAGAGAATATCTCAAAAGTGATACAGAAGGCGCCCTTTCTCTTCATGGACGCTTTTATCCGCATAGAATCACAGGTTCGACTACCGGATACACAACGAGAACGAATTGAGGCGGCGCTTCTGGCACTCCGTTTTGATATTGTCCTTATTCGGGAGCTCTCTCGACGAGCCGTGAATAGGAGGTGTCGTGCTGCGGTGCAACTCGCGTACATACCCTCAACGGCGGCAGCCGCCACCCTGGCACATCGTCTCCAATACGAAGCTTCTACACAAGTTAAACTTCGGATTGTTTTTGCTCTGGTACGTACGCGCTGCATACAATCCATTCCAAGTATCCTTGACAGTCTGCAAGGCAGTCACCGCACCTATCAGAATCAGGTCTCAGCACTATTGCAGGAACTCGCCTATGACGTTGCAGAGTTTCTTCCGGTAATGTTCAACCGCACCGAGCCGGAGCTCCAACGGGTGTTTGTGAGAACTGCAGGAAGTGTTCCAACTCCGCAGATGCAGAGTTACCTCATGCACCTGGTGCAGCAGGCCGACCGGGATGTAGCCCACGAAGCACTCTCTACCTTGGTTGGCTGTT
>PXEI01000430.1 GCA_003564775.1 Spirochaetaceae bacterium | reverse complement strand
CTGCGGCGTAGACTTCCAGGAGACCCTCCCTCCACGCGCCGCGACGGTTTCAACAAGGTGGTCAAAGCGCTCCTCACTCAGGCGGTCGGCAGCCGGTGTCACCCCAATGCCGTCATGTGAGGCCAGGAAGTTCAAGAAAGTGGTGGACACGGACTCTTGGGGAAGGGTTGCAGCCCAGCTGCTGAGCTGCGTAGCCGAACCGGAGATGAAGGCCTCCAGCGTGAGTGGCGGCAAGGCAAAGTTATACACCATGTGCGCCTCGTCGCGGCCATTGCCAAAGTAGCTAATGTTCTCCTGGTGCGGCACGTTGGTCTCGGTCAGGAGTACGGTGTTGAGCCCCATGTGATCCACCACGGCACGAAACAGCTTCACTGCGTTGTGGGCGTTCGGGTGATGTATGCACGGGGTGCCGTCTTCCTTCCAGAGGTAGGCAATTGCGTCGAGCCGAATCATGGATGCACCCCGAGAGATGTAGAGCAACAGGACATTGATGATTTCAATCATGAGCTCAGGTGCTGAGTAGTTCAGATCTACCTGGTCTTCACTAAAGGTAGTCCAGACGAACACGATCTCTCCATTCGGCCGGGTGAACGGGGTCAAAAGCGGATGTGTACGGGGGCGGACAACCTGTGCGGCGTTGTACTCGGCTGGGCGCTGAATGTAGTAGCGGTCATAGGGAGTCTCACCCGCAAGAAAGCGGTGGAACCAGTCGTGTGAGGCACTACTGTGGTTAAGCACCAGATCAAAGGCCATGCGGAATGAGCGTGATGTCCGCGTGATGGGTTCCCAGTCGCCAAGCTCCGGGGCCACCCGGCTATAGTCGGACACCGCAAATCCATCATCCGAGGTTGAGGGAAAGAAAGGCAGGATATGAATATAGCTGCACAGATCGCGCAGTCGCTGCTCGGCAAACTTGCAGAGCGCGTCGAGCGGCTTGAGCTCGGCCGCATCACTCTGGAACTGGTCGCCATAGGTAATCAGCAGGACGTCCTCTTGGGTGAACTGTGCGCCAGCAGGAGCTGGAGGATCTGTATGGCTGGCGAGGTTGCCTGGATTGGCAGGCTCGCTGCGGAGCAAGCTCTTCCACTGTGCGACGCTCTGGTCAAGCAACGCAAGAAAACGGGTAAACTCGGTGGGATACAACTCACGGGCAAGCTGTGCAATAGGTTGATTCTCACTCGGTTGCATGACTGTCGGCCCCCTCTGTAACTGCTAGTAGGTAGTCGTCGGTGCGCTTTTGGATGCGTGCGTCGTTGAGCTCTCGGCCAATCCGGCGCAGCGCCTCGCGCGTAGCTTCATCGTAGGGCTCGGGCAGTGCCCGGCCGCTTTGGGTCTGCTTGAGTTTGCGCTCCGCCATAATTACGGAAATCTCGGCCTCAAGCAAGGTGCGCCTCGCGGTGGAAAGCGCTGAGCGCGCGAGCATGGCCTTGTAAGCGTTCGGATGGTCGGCCTCGGCTTGAGCACGTGCCTCCGCGTACTGCGTGCTGAGCCTGGTGCAGCGTGCCCGTTCGGCGGCGAGAAAGATCTCGTCAACCACCGGCGGCAGGCGGACACCCTCAAGAAATGTGCGTGCATGTTCCGACTGCGGAACCGAGACCGGGGCCATACTTGCCACCGCAGAGCCGGGCGCTGAGGAGGCAAGGACTGAGGGTGGGCCCGCGGCGTCCAGAGCAAAGGCCAGTGTGCGGATGGCATGTGCGGGCATGCGCACCGCATACCGGCCATCTTTCTGGGCACGAAGTGTCTCAAGGCTCCGTCCGTCAAGCCGCTGCAGTTCAACCGCTGAGCAGCGGTGGTGAAAGCTCACCCAGGCCTCTACATCGGACTCTCCCGGATTGTACAGCCGTACAAGGAAGGTGCCCTCCTTTAGGCGAGCCGAGCTCAACAGGACAGTGTTGTTTGGTGACTCAACTTCAAGCACGGCGCCGGTCTTCACGGCCCGCCCTGAGTACGTCCGCAGCGGGGCCCGCAACTCGGCGGCACGCGCCGGAACCCGAGCCCGCTCATCCTTTGTTTCAAATGGATAGAGGGCAAACTCAACCGTTACATCACGCAGACACTGGGCATCCGGAGTGGCAATCATTGGCCCGGCGTCTCCGGTTCTGGTTGAGACGTCCGGCCGTGCAAGCCAGCCCACCGCACGCAGCGCCGGAATACAGACAGCGCTGTCGCAGAACTCATACTCAAAAAGGCCGGGCGCATACACCGCAAGCCCACGGCTGCCCTCCTGGGTGGAGCAGCAGACGTAGTCACGCATAGCTAAGGTTCGAATGGAGTCCGGCTCGCGAGCACCGAGCATGAGCTGCCGCAGATCCGCATCTATCTCTGTTTCATCCTGAGCCGGAGGTTCAGCTGGGCGGGCAACTGCATCAAAGGGAGCACCGACGCTTAGGTACTGCATTTCAGACTTAACCGGAAAGCGAAACCGCAGACGGTGATCACGTACGGTGTTTCGCACCGAGCTCGTGATATGGAGCACCGAAGCCCCGGCATCTAAAGAGACCTCATGGAACACCGGCACCGCTGCTTCCTCGGGGGCCCGTGCAGAGCGGTCGTCGCTCAGCCCAACCGGAAGCCTGATGGTGACTCCAATGAGCAGCGTTGCACGCAGGCTTCCGTCTCCGGTGACGCACACCGAGACATCTTCAGGACGTACGCCGCGTACCACACGGTCAACCGGAGGCGGGGCGTAGGTGTAGGTGTCACCGCTGTCCCCGCCGTCTTCCAGTTCCAGTAAACCACTGAACCGGGTTCCGGCAGCGTTGGTCAGGGTCAGGGTTCCGTCCTGTTCAGCGCTAACGGTGAGTAGACCGTTGGAGATACTACGCGTCTGGGCATCTGCCGTGACAGGTTGCGGGTGCTGTGCCAGAACCTGCGGCGGGTCTGCTGGATGGCTGAACGCCGGTGAAGGTGAGCTCCAACCAAGCCCGGGCACATCCGGCACCCAAACCAGCTCCGCAGGCGCTTCCGCAGCCTCCTGCCCCCCGGTGGCTGTCTTGACCGAGACAACCCCGCTGCGACGGTAGGGCAGCGGGTTAAACACAGACACATCTTCGGGCGCTGTGGGCGCCGCAGACGTCGCGGGCGCTGTGGGCGCTGCGGGTGCTGCGGGTACCGCAGACGTCGAGGGGGCTGCGGGCGCTGCTGGCGCCGTCAGCAGCAGTGCGCTCAGAGCCTCTTGTTGCAGCAGAGCTAACTCATCCCGCACCCGCTCGAGGCGCTCTTCCATGTCGGTGTGTACATCGTCCACACTTACCCCACAAATACTGTCATGCGGGTGATTGCGAAGTATGCGGCGCCACACCTGCTCCAATCGCTCCACTGGAGGTCTGTAGCTCCCCTCCCCGACAAGCGTAGCCGCGGCCATGAGCGGTTCAAGATACTGCTCTATCTCGGTCTCAACTGCATAGTTCTCACGTTTAAGGTAGCTGCGTGCGGACAACACTCCCGGGAAGACACAGATGTATCTGCCGTTGTACTGCTCGCCCTGCACTACCGGCAGGGGCGGCATACCCGGTTCACCAAGAGCCGCGCGCAGCTCCGCGGCAAAGGCCTGTGGTGTTGTCTGGCAGATGTCGTAGCCCCGCCCACGCAACGCGGCAAGGGCCGGTGTGACGGCCTCAGGCTCCATCTCCTGGTCGTACCCGTTCATCAGCAGCGCCAGGCCGGTAGGTGAAAAGGGACGAATGCGGTCGGCAATTGAGTTGACCCGCCGTTCTATCTGGGTGTCCTGCGCGCCGTTGTCGGTATGGCCGGTATCGGTTTTATCGGTGCTGTCGGTATGGCCGGTATCGATGTTGTCGCCGGTGTCCTGAAGGCCAGGCGTCAGCAAGCGCATGGCATTCCGGTAACTATCTAAGAGGTACACCGCCTGCACCATGCTGCCGTCGGGCGAACTCCACAGATACTCAGAGCGGACATCCTCAGGCGGGAGTGCTAACCCGCGCCACATGAACACGGTCTCAATGCCAAACGAGGCATGAATCTGAGGACACTGGGAAATCTGGCCGAAGTTGTCCATGAGCCAGCCGATCTTCATGGGTTCACCGGTGGCGGGTTCACCCATGTTGCTGGCGGGTTCACATAGGCCACCGGCACACAGTGCCGCCGCATCACCCAAGCCAATCTCTACGTTGCGAACCAGGGCTTCCGGCGATACGAGGTTCCAGTCGGGCTGTAGATAGTACGGCCCCACCGATAACCGCCCCGAGGCACAGTATCGACCCAGCTCCTGCGCAAGCTCCGGCGTGAGAACCCCGCACGCAGCAGCATCCTCCAGAAGAATGCTTTGACCGTCGAGCACAAAGAGATAGTCCGGATCGCTACGCATGAGTCTGGCAAGTGAATGAAAGAACGGGCCAAGCCATTCACGTGTGAAACCGGCCGGTAAAAACCATTCTCTATCCCAGTGTGTGTGAGAGACGAGGCGCATCTTCATAACCCGAGATTATAGGCCGGCATTGCCACGAGGGCAATTGTTTTCTGAAATTTTCATTACTCAATGATTTTTTCAGAAAATTGTTGACGGATCTCGAGAGCGGGCGTAGCATACTAGATACCTATGGAAATGGAACGATCTACCATTAAGGTAGTGGCTGAAGAAGCCGGAGTGAGTCCCGCCACAGTAAGCCGGGTGCTTAATCAACCTAACATTGTGAAACCGGCAACCCGGGAAGCGGTCTACTCTGCCATGGAGCGCCACAACTACGTCCCACCAGCCGCTGCCCGCAGCCCCAAGGAGCAGCTTGGTGTCATTGGACTGGTCACCCACAGCATTCACCTGGCCGTCACATCGGATCTCATACGGAGCCTCAGTGATGAAGCAACGGCCGTCGGGCTTAACCTGCTGGTAATTAACACCAAGGGAGAACGCGACCTTGCCGCATTCTTCCGTGACCACACCCAGTTTCGCCACCAGGTTGACGGGCTGGTTGCCTTTTCCATGGATCTCAATGCCGAGGGGGCCGAGCTCTTCCGGTCACTGGATCTACCGCTTGTGGTTATGCAGGCACGCTCACCGGCCACGCGCTCAATCAGCACTAACAACTTTCTGGGCGGGCATGACGCTACCGAGTACCTGAAGTCGCGGGGCTACGAACGCGTGGCCTTTGTTGGCTGGGACAAATACGACCACCGCCTCCGAGGCCGTCTTGCCGGTTACCGCAGCGCGTCGCCTCCGGGAAGCTCTGAGCATGAAATCTGTGCGTTCAAGCCGCTCTCTGAACAAGGGGGCTACGACGCGACCGCCGAACTTTTTGCCAAGCCTGCTGCGGAACAGCCGGACGGGGTGTTCTTTGCCTGCGACGCCATGGCAATAGGGGGACTGCGGTACTTGCGAGAGCACGGCATAGATGTTCCCAACGATGTTGGAGTGGTTGGCTTCGACGACATTCAAATGGCCGAGATACTCGGACTCACCACCATGCAGCAGTTTCTGGACCGCAAAGCACACCTGGCAATTGAGTACCTGAGGGCCCGTTTGAACGGAGATATTCCAACATCGCAGAACGACGAGTTGTCAATCACGCCACGCATTGTGGTGCGTTCTACAACCCGATGAAACTTGGATTTCGGTCGAGTCCGTTGGACTCGCAAAAAATTAGGAGGTTTAAGATGCAAAGACTACGGCTAACTGCTGCCCTTTTGCTAACCCTTTCGTTGGTGATATTTGCGGCATGTTCTCCAAGCGATGTCGCCGAAGTGCCTGAGGAACCGCAAGTATTGACACTGTGGACCACCGAAGAGCAACCGGCACGCATGGATGCCCAGCGGGCGATTGCGGAGCGGTTCTACGAGTCCAGCGGCATTCGAGGTGAGGTGGTACCGGTAACCGAGAACCTGATGGGCGAACGCGCCACAGCGGCATTCTCCGCAGGCGACCTTCCCGACCTTATCTATCATCCGCTCGCCTTTACCTACGGCTGGGCCGACGCCGGGCTCCTGGACACACGCGCAGCGACCGAGATGGTTGAGCGTCTGGGCGAGTCCACCTACGGCGCCGGTGTACTGAACCTGGTTGAGTTCGAAGGTGACTATGCTGCAGTACCGGTTGACGGCTGGGCGCAGCTGGTAGTCTACCGTGCCGATCTCTTTGAGGAGCGCGGTCTTGAAGCGCCAACGAGTTATGCCGCTATTCGCGCTGCGGTTGAGGAACTCCATGATCCCCCGAACTTCTACGGCGTTGTGGCAGCAACCGACCCGAGTCAGATCTACATGATGCAGGTTTTCGAGCATGTTGCGCTTGCCAACGGTGTAGATATTGTTGATGCAAACGGCAACGTAACCCTCAACACACCCGAGATGCGTGAAGCCCTTGAGTTCTACAAGTTCCTGGCCGAGCACAGCCCTCCGGGCAACCTCTACTGGCAGCAGTCACGTGAGCTCTATCACAGCGACAGCACCGGCCTCATTATCTGGTCACCGTTCATTCTCCATGGCCTTGCCGGGCTACGCGACGGTGTTCCGGTAACAGGTTTTGGTGACGACCCAACTACCGACGTGCTTGCCGGTCTGAGTGGGTTCTCAACAAGTTTCGGTGGCCCATCGAACCCGGCCGGTGCCGGATGGGCAGATGTACGCTACTTTGGAATAACGGTCGATGCCGATGTAGACGCGGCACAGCAGTTCATTGAGTTCTCCATGAACGATGCCTACCCGGACACCCTCGCCATTGCCGCGGTCGGAAAGCACCCCGTGCGCATGGGCACCCCAAATGACCCAGACCGTTTTGTGCGGGCATGGGCCGAACTTGAGGTTGGTGACGAGCGTCTGCGCAAGCTCTCAGATATCTATGAGCCGGACGTCATTATGGATATGCTCAGCGGCCTTGAGCGTGGATCCCGTTGGGGTTACCAGCACGGATACGGTTACCTGACCTCTCGCCTGTATGATACTCGTGTTATTGCGGAGTTGCTGCGCGAGTACATTGACGGTGACCGTTCGGTTGAAGAAACCATGCGTCTCATGCAGCAAGAAACTGAGCGCCTGAAGTAGAGGCACACAGAACCTACATGAATGACACGCGCCTTGCAGTACACAAGGTGTGGTTTGAATTGCTTCCCGGTGACGAACGAGAAAACAAAAAGCGTTCGTCACCGGTCTCTTAACACGTGGTGCCGTAGTGCGCCACAGCCGGAGTGCCTGTGATGAAAAAGACCTACTCCAGTCTCGCTGCCCGTGAAGCGCGCTTAGCGTTCTGGATGCTGCTACCCGCCTTCACAATTGTCGCGGCGGTAATTCTCTTCCCCGTAGTCGCAAACTTCTGGCTCAGCTTCAAAACGGTTGGACTCGGGGATCTGCGGCCTCCAACAGCCACGGTCAGGGAGCAGGTCAGCACAGCTCCGGAGCAACCTGGCGACGAACTTGTGCTGGTTTTCCGAATGCGCAACTCCAGCCGCACCGTGCCTATACAGCGAGTAGAGGTTCAGGCGTCTCTCCCCCCTGGCCTCAACCCTGTAGCCATACCCGAGCACTGGCAGCTTGATGACTCAACCGTGACCCGCGTGTATCCGGAAGGATGGGACGGTGGATATACCGAGGACATAGAGTTCCTGTTCACGGTGTCGGATGCGTTCTTTACTTCCGATGTAGACCCCAGACGCCCGACCGATCCACAGACCATCTCACGTGCACGGAATCCACTGTTGAGTGCGAATCTAACCCTCGAAAACTTCCGCTTTGTCATAAGTGCGCGGGAGTTCTGGACGGTGCTTCGCACCAGTTTTGTCTATCCCTTTCTGGGTGCCCTGCTCTCCATTATCATGGGAATTGCCGCTGCACAGTTGCTGAACCGCAACTTTCGCGGCCAGGGAGTCCTTCGCGGACTGTTCCTGTTCCCCTACGTGGCGCCGGTTATTGCGGTTGCCTTTACTTGGGTGTTTTTCCTGGACCCCTTCAGTGGAACGGTAAACACGCTGGCAATGGAACTGGGTATTTTGGAACAGCCTATCTCGTTCCTGAGCGAACGCTATTACCGGGTGGAGCTGTTTGGGCTTACGGTACGGCTCCCCTTAGCCCTGACGGTTGTCATTCTCTTTGACGCATGGCGCTACTTTCCATTTTCCTTTCTGTTTATTCTGGCTCGGTTCCAAGCAATCCCTGACCAGCTCTATGAGTCGGCCGATGTCGACGGCGCGGGACATTTCCGCAAGTTCTTCTCTATCACCCTGCCACAGCTGTACGGTGTGGTGACCACCTTGTTCTTGCTACGCTTCATGTGGACCTTCAACAAGTTTGACGATGTATTTCTGCTTACCGGCGGTGCCGCCGGGACGCGGACACTTCCTATACAGGTGTATGACAACGCCTTTGGGCGGGCCAACATTGGTGCTGGCTCGGCCGCCGCTGTCATACTCTTTGTGCTCCTGGCACTCTTCATGACGCTCTACTTCCGCACCATTCGGGAGGATATCGATGAATAAAACCGTATCTCCGGCCGCATTGGTTGTTGCGCTCATCATGGGTGCCCTATCTACCGCACTCACTGTTGGAATTTGGTCGGTCGTTCATACGCTGTCCACGCCGCATGTACTTGAGGTATCGATCCCACGGCTGCTCGCCATTGGGGTTGCCACAGGCCTGCTATGGGTAGTGCTGCGTGAGCGTCTTGGAGGTCGATATCGATACAGTTGGGCGGTGGGCGCGCTGATGAGTGGGCCATGGTTTGTGTTTGCGCCGAGCCTGTCTCCTGGAATTGCGGTTGGTGCAGTAGTTGCATTTGCTGTAGCCGGACGGGTAACCGCAGGCTCACTACGCGGTATTCCTGCACACAATCTGCGACAGGATCACATAGAGGAACTGGCAGTTCGGATCTTGCGCACAGGAGCGCTGGTGTTCTTCGTCAGCATCGTCCTGTTTCCATTCCTCTTTATGATCTCCTCCAGCTTTAAGACTCGCGCCGAGTATCTGAGTGATCCTTTGAACCTGGGCTTCAGCCTCTCCCAACCGCCAGCACAACTCTTCAATGGTTACATAGAGGTGCTTACGCGCTTTAACTTTGGGATGTACATCTTTAACAGTGCAGTGATTGCGCTGGCCACGGTTGTCCTGACGCTGGTTCCGGCAATCCTCGGCGCCTACGCCGTCACCCGGCTCAAGTTCCCAGGGCGGCAGCTTCTCTCAAAATCAATCCTCCTCATCTACATGTTTCCGGCAATTGTGCTCGTCATTCCACTCTACAGCGTGTTTACTCAGCTGGGCTTGCGGGACACACGCCTGGGCTTGTTGATTGTGTACTCTGCAATGACTATTCCAGTTGCGCTCTACATGCTGCGCAGTTACTTCCAGACCCTGCCGCGAGACCTTGAGGAGGCGGCCCTCATAGACGGCTTGTCGCGATTCGGAGTTATCCTTCAGATCACCCTGCCGCTGAGCGTTCCAGCCATTGCGTCGGTGGGCTTGTACGTGTTCATGATTGCCTGGAACGAGTTCCTCTTTGCATTCATGTTCCTGGACAGCCCCGGCATCTTCACCCTCAGCCGCGGAATGATCATGCTCGACGACCAGGAAGTCCCACGCCAGTTCCTTATGGCCGGGGCGACCGTCATTACGGTGCCGATCATGTTCCTGTTCTTCCGCTTTCAGCGGCTCCTGGTGGGAGGTCTTACCGCTGGCGGCGTAAAGGGGTAAACCCTGGCCCCGTGACCAACTCGCGGGGGCCAGTGCACTTTTGCAAACACCCCACTCCGCGTTATAGTAGGCGCCATACACGGCGTCAGCGTCGTAAACACGCGGAGGGAAACTATGAAATTTCGTTCACTCGCACAAAGTACGGCGCGGCTTGGTTTGGCAACGGTAGTACTTGCCGCTGTCGCGGTGGTGCAGCTGCAGGCCTTTGAGCCAGCCGGTCTCAACCAGGTAACCTTTGTGAACCGCACCGGCTACGAGATGCAGTACATCTTTTTCTCACCCGAGGACAGCGACTACTGGGGTGCAGATATCCTGGGTGCGGAACGCGTGCTGG
>PXEI01000272.1 GCA_003564775.1 Spirochaetaceae bacterium | reverse complement strand
CCTTCGTTCTAGCCATAGAGATCTCCCCGCTGCACCAATGGTAGGCGCTAAAATTCGAGTTGTCAACGCTGATTGGTTAAACGGAGATTCTCGTCCTGGTGCTGTTCTATGGCGGTTTCTTGTGCTATTCCAGCAACCTGCCGCTTTTGAATCTCCACGAGCGTCACACACGCACCGCTTGATATCCTCACGAGCAATGCGTATGCTCGTCTGATTCATCACGCTACAGCGTGTCATCTGTACACCTCGTAAGGAGCTGCGCAATCAGCCAGATATCGTCGGTTGTTCAAACCGAGTCACCAAAAGGCATCTACCAGAACCTCGTTCGACTCGCTGTTCCGATCATGCTCGCGAACCTCTCGCAGATGATGTATAACCTCGCCGATGCCTTCTTTCTTGGCCGACTTGGTCGCGAGGCGGTCGCCGCGGCCTCTATCGCGTTCAATCTGGTGATGTTTGTTGTGGTGGTAGGCCTGGGCCTGGCAAATGCAGGCACCACCCTCATTGCGCAATCAATTGGTGCCGAACGCCCTGAGCGAGCAAACTTCTACCTTGGCCAAACAACCCTGGTGCTCATGGTAGGTGCGGTGCTGTTCTCGCTTCTCATGACGATCTTCGGTCCACAGATCCTGCAGCTTATGCAGGTTCCACCGGACGCCTTCTCCGAGACGCTTGTGTATACCCGCATCATTTTTGCTGCGCTACCACTTATGTTTATGTCGTTTGTATTACAGGCGGCAATGCAAGGCGTCGGCGATAGTGTGACCCCGCTCATGGTTCAGCTTGTTGCGGTCACCCTCAACATCGCCCTTGATCCATTACTAATCTTCGGTGTCGGGCCATTTCCCCGGCTGGAGGTGGCGGGAGCTGCGGTGGCTACCGTCATCGCGCGGGGAGTCGGCTCCATTATCGCGGTAACTATTCTGCTGCGTGGACGCAGTGGGCTACGACTACAGTTCCGGCATCTGAAGCCAGACCGACAGGGACTGGGAGTGCTGTTGCGCATTGGCCTTCCGGCTTCATTCGGCCAAGGCGTCTCGGCCCTGGGATTCACGGTGCTTCAGGGTGTAGTCAATAGTTTTGGCTCGGCGGTTGTCGCGGCATTTGGAGTTGGAAACCGGATGATCAACCTGTTCATTATGCCAGCTATTGGGCTTTCTCGCGATACGTCCTCGCTCGTTGGACAGTGTTTGGGGGCAGAACAGTACGAGAAGGCACAAACTGTGGTTCGTTACGCAACTCGTAGAATTTTGGTCTTTATTACGCTTGGAATGACCCTTACCTTCTTTTATGGGCACTCGCTTGTGAGGTTTTTCGTTGACGACCCTGAAGTCATTGCCCACGGTGCGGTAATGTTTCGCATTGTATCGGCATCGGTTATCACCTTTGCGCTTCTCACCGTGATGTTTGGAGCGTTTGAGGGCGGCGGATACACAAAGCCGGTGATGTACCTCAGCGTTTTTCGCTTATGGGGTCTGCGGGTACCACTAGCATGGTTGTTTTCACTCAAGTTGGGGTTTGGCCCCAACGGAATCTGGATGGCGATGTTCGTCTCGAATTTTTTTACCGCCTTGTTGGGAATGGGCGTGTTGAAGAAGGGGCGCTGGTTGCGCAAGATCGAACATCATGAGGAAAATATCTCGGCCGACGAGGCCATGAACTAACTCAAAGCACAGGAGGAAGCTAATGGGTTTGGAAAAACTCCAAGTCGTGGCATTGATCCACGACGATTTCGAAGATCTTGAATACTGGTACCCGGTATTTCGCTTGCGAGAGGCCGGAATTAAGGTGCGGAGCGCCGGCGAAGCCAGGGGCAAGGAGTACCACGGAAAGTACGGGGTTCCTGCGGTTGCCGATATGGAGTTTCGTGAGGTGGATCCAAGCGCGTATCATGGGCTCCTGGTGCCCGGCGGATGGGCCCCGGACAAACTGCGCCGCTATCCCGAGGTGATCTCCATTATTCAGGAAATGAACTCCAACGGGGCGGTAATTGGACAGATCTGTCACGCAGGTTGGGTACTCATCTCAGCACGAATTCTCTCGGGCAAGAAGGTGACCAGTACCCCCGGAATTAAGGATGACATGGAAAACGCGGGCGCTACCTGGTTTAACGAGGCGGTGGTTGTGGACGGCAATCTGGTCTCAAGTCGCAGACCGCCTGATCTACCCGAGTACGGAAAAGCTCTTATTGAAGCGCTATCGGCGCTTCCGGCGGCCCGCTAGCTGCAAGAATTGGGGAGGCTGGCCTGCAAGGCCAGCCTCCTACGTAGCTCCAGTCACCAACCCGGCCACGATTGCACCGGACAACACCGCCAAAGGCATTCCCCCTCCGGGGTGTGCTGACCCACCACAAAGATACAGCCCCTTATAGCGCCGCGACCGATTCGGATGGCGCAGAAAGGCCGCAAGTTTGGTATTGGAAGAGATTCCATAAAGGCTACCAAACGCAGCACCGGTGTTCTTTTCTATATCAGGTGGGTCAAAACCAGATTCGTACTCAATAAGCGGCTCTATCTCTCGTCCGAGCGCTGAAGAGAGCCGTGTGAGCACGGCTCCACGCATCCGCGCACGTTCGGCTTTCCAGTCCTGACCAGCATCGCGTGGCGCGTTCAGAAGCACAAACCAGTTCTCCTTGCCCTCAGGAGCGTCAGCAGGGGTGCTTCTGCACCCGACATTCACGTATACAGTTGGATCATCGGGACATCTGAGATCCTCAAATAATGCGCGGAACTCGGCCGGATAATCTGCGCTAAAGAAAATATTATGATGCGAGAGCTGCGGGAAGGACTCGCCAATGCCCAAAAGAAACACCATGCCAGAGCTGGAAGGCTCCAGTTTCTGGTAGCGCTTGTACAGTGGTGCCTCGGTGTCCCGCAGTAGATCACGGTAGGTGCCAATTACATCAAGGTTCGAAATGACTACATCGGCCCGAAACTCTTCTGATTCGGTCTGGAGGCCTATCACACGCCGCCCACCGCCAGCTTCCTCGGTCATGATGCTTCGCACGGGAGTCCTATATTTGAACATCACGCCGAGCTCCCGGCACAAGGTCTCTATGGCGCAGGGGAGCGCGTGTATACCGCCTGCAACCGCATACGCGCCGCCGAGGTACTCTACCGCTGGAATAATATTCAGCGTGGCCGGTACCTTGAAAGGGCTGGAGCCATTGTACGTCGCATATCGGTTAAAAAGTTGAATGGTGCGCGGATCATTGAAGAAGGCGTGGTGTGCTTGATCCATACTGCGAAAGAGGTCCAGGCGCCCGAGTTGCAGTACCGACTTTAGGATCCTTGGTTTTGTATAGGTTGAAAACTCATGCAGGCTGTTTCGCATGAACAACTCACCGGCTATGCGGTTGAGTCTGCCACAGTAACGAAGGTAGCGCTCCAGCGCAGCAGGAGACTCACCCAGTACGCGCTGCAACTCGGCACTAAAGGACTGTTGGTCATGGTACGCCGAGAGTTGAGAAGTATCTGCAAAAAAATACCTGCAAATTTCGTTCAACGGAAGAAAGCTCAGGTAGTCTTCACGCTGACGGCCAGCAAAGGCAAATAGCTCGTCAAAGACCTCGGGCATAGTCAACAATGACGGCCCGGTATCAAACCTGTAACCAGCACCGGACTCGGTGGCAGCCTTGCCACCCGGGCTTGAACCCTGCTCAAAGACCGTCACCTCATGTCCGCTGGCAGCCAGACGTGCCGCGGCTGCCAACCCGGCAAGCCCGGCGCCAATAATTCCCACTCGCATAGTTCTATCTCCGGGCGCGAAGGATTTCTTCTACCAAGCGCTGATGCTCGGCCGAGCCCAGCACCGAGGCGTCAGCGTAGTCATTCGTACGGTAACGACCGGATGAAGTTCCATAGAGCCCCCGGTCATACTTAAGACGCAGCACCCGACGCACCGACTCATCAATCCGCTGCTCGCTGATCCGACCGCTCAGTACCGCATTCACAAGCGCTTCGGCAGCATATATAGGTGCAGACGGCAACAAGGCGATATCGACCCCAGCCTCAATTGCCGAGATCACCATCTCGGCCTCGGAGTTTCCGCGCAGGGCCCCCATGGTAAGTGAGTCGGTAATGACCACGCCATCGAAGCCCAACTCTTCTCTAAGAATCTCGGTAACCAGAATGTATGAGAAGGTAGCTGGAGTGGTACTGCCGGTTAACTTGGGCACGCCAATGTGTGCAATCATGACTGCGTCGGCGCCAGCGGCAATGCCTGCGCGAAAGGGAAGAAACTCAACCGAATCAAGACGTTTCCGGTCATGCGCAATCACGGCCCCTTCGTAATGGGTGTCCTCAACGGTGTCACCATGTCCTGGGAAGTGTTTGAGCACCGCGCTTACCTGCTCTTGCTGAAGTCCACGCACCATCTCGGCCGTCATACGCGCAACCAGTTCGGGATCCGAGCCAAATGCACGGTTACCAATGACTGAGTTAGCCGGGTTCGTGTATACATCTGCAACCGGAGCCATGTTCATGTTGATACCAACCTCGCGAAGCTCACGTCCCAGCAGCCCGCCTACCAGGTAGGCGTAGTTCGGATCACCTGTTGCTCCGATATCGGCTGCGGGTGGAACCACGGTAGCGCCAAGTCGCCCACCTTCAGAAAACCTGCTCACCGTTCCACCTTCATGATCAATCCCAATGACCAGAGGCTGGGAGCTAAGATTTTGAAGCTCCTCAATGAAGGTCGCCGCTTGCCGGGGGGATGCAAGGTTGTGGGCAAATACCAGAAAGCCGCCCGGTTGTACTGTGGTTATAATGCGGCTCAGACGCGCATCAACATGGTGCAGTGGCCGTGCGCTTGGATCATAGGGCATGCCGATCATGAACAGTTGGCCGACCTTAGTTCTCAGGTCCATATCCATCAAGACCGAGTCAACAAAGCGCTCGCGGTACTCTATTCGCTGCCCCTCAGGGTCGGGTTCAGGAAGGTCGGGGATGATAACCGCCACCTCAGGATCGGGCTCACTGGTGTCAGCCCTACCTGGTTGCTCAGTCTCGGGAACGGACCGGGTTAATCCAGCACAGCTGCTGAGTGCCAGTCCCCAGGCGACAATGAGGCAGCATAAGCCAATAGGGCGCACTCTACGGGTTGTTGTAGACAACTTCATCGGCATCAGTATACTGCACCGCGTCCAATGAGAAAACGTCCGGAGTCGAAGAGTCGCGTTAGTAAATTAGCAATTTTCGGGTACACAAAACCATACACCTGGTCTATTCGCAGCATTGACAGACAGGGCTGCAATAGATATAATTCCATATAATAAATATATTTATATGAATCTACCAAGCGGGTCGAAAAGTCGGCATGATTATTGCAACATAGTAGGCAAATAAGGCAGTCAGGCCCGGACATGAATTGTTACGGAGCAGAAGGGTTGAGCAGCAACTATGATCAACAAAGCAAGCATCAGTGATTTCCAAGCAGTAAGACGAAAACCGGGAATTGGCGAACTCCTCGGAACCGAGGAACTCCAGAAAGAACTCCTGAGAAAAAGCATTCACATGACAATAGCCGTAGTTCCGGCGATTGCCCAACTCGTTGGGGTAAACTTTGCGCTTGCGTTACTCGCGGCAGGAACTATGTTTTACACCTACTCAGAGTTCCTCCGCGCACGTGGAACCGAGGTCTATTTTGTAGGCAAAATTACGGCCGCGGCAGCGCGTGGACGTGATCAAGGCAGGTTCGTGCTTGGGCCTATTACGCTTGGGCTTGGAGCAATGATGGCCCTCATGTTGTATCCGAACCCGGCAGCAGCTGTGGCAATCTATGCCCTGGCCTTTGGTGACGGTCTTTCAAGCCTGGCTGGCAAGCTGTTTGGCACGTTAGAGATTCCCTTTACCGGTGGAAAGACGCTTGAGGGTAGCGCAACCTGTCTCGCCGCAGTTTTCTTGAGCACAGTCGCGGTAACGGGACTACCTCGTGAATCACTGTTACTTGCCGGAATTGCAGCTTCGGTAGAGCTCCTTCCGAGTAAGGATGCAGATAATCTTATTTTACCGATGGTAGTAGGTGCGGTCGCGGTTCTTCTCTTTGTATAGCGTATAGCGCCACGGCTCACGTAGTATTACGCGCACCTGCCAATCTACTTCCAAAGATACATGTTGTAACATCGAACTCCAAATACTACGGCACCCAACACAAGCAAGGCAGCTGCCGCGGTGAGCTCCCAAGCCTGTGTACTCCAGAAGCCCCAAAGTCTCCCCGTGAGCAATGCAGCCGCCGAACCAGCAAGAACAAGATAGTCGCGACTCCCGGAGCCCAAAGAGGCATTCACAAAGTTCAGAACGGTGAGTCCGGCAATGACCGCCAAGACCAGTTGATACAGGCCAAATGACCCAACTCGATGTGACATGGACAAGCCAAGCTCCAGCGAATCCACCGGAAGTACGTAGGCAATTCCCATCGAAAGTGCAAAGACCACAGCCAGAACAATTCCGCCGCGCTGCTGCTCAATCCCAACCACGAACAGGCTCGCTGCAAACAAAGCAAGCACCCCAAAGCTCAAGGAAAAGTAGAGCGCTCGGGTCAGTAACGCCGAGTATGCTGGTGGCAGCGACAGGTCTACAAGAACCAACTGCAAAGGCTTGAGCATATCCGGCACCAGCAACAGCACGCACAGCAAGAAGAAGAACACCTCGGGGGCTGTTGTTTTGCGAAAATAGCGTGAAAGCGACTTCACTATAACCACCGCAAAAACTCCAACTAAACCGACGATTACGGTCAAGGTGGCGAATACGCGTGCCGGGGTATGAGCCCTAAGGCCTGTTGGGCCCGATCGGGCGCCGGAGTCTGAAAGAACAGCTCTCAAGACTTCAACGAATGACTCGATGTGAAAAAAGAGGTAATAAAGTGTGACGATGTACACACCGACAAGCAGTATGGACACCAGAATACCAAAGCGCAAAATGTTGTTTCGAGCAGCAAGCGTCATATCGGCTTGAGTATACCAGACGAATTGAAGAAAAAACTATAGGATTTTTCCTTTCGTTCGATACTCATAATTGGGAGGCTTTCGATGCACACCAAAAAAGCGTTGATACTGCCGGTACTGGTTGGACTCATTCTTGCGGCCGCTATGCCTGCATACGCACGCGACGTGGCTACATTTGTGAACCTTGGGTTTTCCGAGGACTCTCGAACATTTATGTTTGGACTGCACGGAGTTTCGGGTGACACAGGCAGTCCATATGCCGAGCTGGTGACTGTAGACGTGCCGCGAAACCGTTTTGTAAGCGGCGGCGTGCACCGAACCGAGTACTCGGTCCGGCCCGGCCCAGGCCAGGATGGACATGGCGCTCTCTTGCGTCTCCTTGGCGAGCATCAAGGCTTAATTGCCAATCACAACATTAATCATCTTTCACAAGGGCGCCTGCTCTATATCCTCCTCAACGGTGATGAGCCACCACGTGAACGTCTTGAGTTCCGTGACTTTGATACCGGAACTCGCTTTGTGGTAGGACTGAATCAGGAAAGCCTCGGCTCAAGGGATGAGCTTCGGGCCCGCTTCCACATTGACCTTCAGATCACACCCGGCGGCAGCGCTACCCAGAGATTCGTTGTCGGCCTACCGGAGTTCTACCGAGAGCATGTCGGGAGCTATCGCATAGCGCAGATTCTGGCCTCTCCTGACGAGTCGTCATTGGTGTTTGTCGTAGAGATGAAATACCCCCACGCCACCGATCGCTCCGTGAGCTACATGGTAGAAACCGTCAGAATTCGTTGAGGTTGTAGAAAGCCCCCCTGAGAACTCTTCTTGGTATAACGGCCGCTTAGGACGCTCATAGTCCGACTCGGCCTTTTGGTCGGTCCGAGTCGGTTCAGGCCGCCGACGCACAGAGGTGTTTCCGCACTCTGACACAAGAGGGGCATGCGGCGGAAAAATCTCAAAACTTGACAGCGCCCGAGTCAGCGCATAGAATGACCGCCACACGCACATCTGTGAGGATTCATGGCCAAAAAAATTACGCCTCGTGAAGAAAACTATTCTGACTGGTATATCGATATAGTACTGCGCGCCGAACTAGCCGACTACAGCCCGGTCAAGGGCTGCATGGTCATTCGACCACGCGGATACGCTCTGTGGGAGCGAATGCAACGCGCCTTGGACGACATGTTCAAGGAAACCGGACATCAAAACGCTTACTTTCCCTTGCTCATTCCTGAGAGCTTTATCCATAAAGAGGCGGAGCACGTAGAAGGCTTTGCGCCTGAACTGGCCGTTGTAACCCATGGCGGGGGTGAGAAGCTTGAAGAGCCGCTTGTCATCCGGCCAACCTCCGAGACAATTATCTGGAGCATGTACAAGAAGTGGATACAGTCCTACCGGGACTTGCCGCTGCTCATTAATCAATGGGCAAATGTCCTGCGCTGGGAGAAACGGACTCGCCTTTTCTTACGAACAACCGAGTTTCTCTGGCAGGAAGGTCACACCGCCCACGCAAGCGCCGAGGAAGCTCGTGAAGAAACCTTGCGCATGTTGGGGGTCTACAAGACCTTTGCTGAGGAGTTCATGGCGATGCCGGTTCTTACCGGCAAGAAAAGCGAGGCTGAGAAGTTCGCGGGCGCCGTAGAGACCTACGCCATAGAGGCCATGATGCAGGATCGCAAGGCGCTGCAGGCCGGTACCAGCCACTTCCTGGGTCAGAACTTTGCCAAAGCCTTTGACGTTACCTATCAGACCGCGGCGGGCGAACTTGAGCATGTGTGGGCATCGTCCTGGGGAGTCTCGACACGCCTGGTAGGCGCCCTGATCATGACTCACTCCGATGACCGCGGGCTTGTCCTGCCCCCTAAACTCGCTCCAACCCAGGTCGTAGTTGTTCCCATCTTCAAGAACGAGACCAAGGATGCGGTTCTTGAGTACGCACGCGCCTTTTATGACGAGATTCGCGGTGAGTTCCGCTGCCTCATTGATGAGGACGAGAACAACTCACCCGGATGGAAGTTCGCCGAGTGGGAGATGCGCGGTGTTCCGGTACGAGTTGAGATAGGCCCTCGTGATATGGAGAACGGCAAGGTCATGGTGGTGCGCCGCGACACCGGCGAAAAACTGCTTACAGACCGAGCCGATGCCGCCGAACTCATTCGAACATTGACCGTCGAGATTCAGCAGAGCCTCTTTGCACGCGCCAAGGCCTTCCGGGAAGAGAACACCAAGGAAGTCGCATCCTACAGCGAGCTCGTTGAGTTCTTTGCAAACGACGGTGGCTTTGCCATTGTTCCGTGGGATGGCGACCCAGAGACCGAGGCTAAGGTAAAGGCCGAGACCAAAGCAACGATCCGTGTTCTGCCGGAAGGTAATGAAGAGGCAGCGCAAGGGCGACTTTGCGCAATCAGCGGAAAACCGGCACAGCACATGGCAGTGTTTGCCAAGTCATATTAGCCCCTGATATCAGGTCTTGTTGCTGCCGATTGTCTTGTTGCAGCGTGAAAGTAGGACGCTATGCCGGGTGCGTGGTATATTACACGCGGGAGACATCGTGCAACGACGAACCGCAGTATACCTTGCCTTCTGGCTCACACTTCTCGTTCCGCAATCGCTGTCCGCTTTTTCTCTGGAAGCGTTTGAACTGCGTGGTGCCGTTCTGTGGATTGGGAATGCCTTTCAGGAAACCACGTCCGGAGAGACGGTACAAGGCAGCGATGTAAGCCCACTACGCTTTAGCCCAGGGATATCTGCACGTTTCCGCATAAACGAAAACCTGGTGTTTAGCCCAGGGCTGGATTTCTATTACCAGGAATACCTTGCGCCAGATATGGAACGTTATGGCGACGATCCGGTAAAAGTTGTACCAACCCAGATAGAGACCGGCACTGCCGCTGGCGATATTGCTGGTACCCTCGGCCTCATACTGAGTTTCCCCTTTGGGTGGGAGTTCCAGCTTGGTGAGGCTTGGAAAGTCACCCCCGCCTTCTCACCAACCCTGGCCTTTCGGGTTCCTCTTTTCGGGATAGATGGTGGCGAGACCGATCCGGTTCTTGAACACTTTCTCTCAGATGGCCGCTTCCTGTATCCGGAGCCCCGGTTGCGGGTG
>PXEI01000123.1 GCA_003564775.1 Spirochaetaceae bacterium | reverse complement strand
CTTCCCAGCCGTTCCCACTCCTCTGCCAGCCGTTGCTGAAACTGGTGCACGTAACGGTCGTTCAGCTTGCGCATAAGTTCACTCAGGAAGCCAGGAGAGTCGGCCTCACTGTAGAGTCTGAGAACTTCACGGTAGCGGTAATCAAGCGTGAAGAGCCGCTCGGCATAGGCCTGCCACAGCACTGCGGCATCGACATAGGTCCAGCGCAGTCCTGCAAGCTCGGACTCAAAGCTAAGCACCTGTCCAAGAAGCTCATACACCGCCGGAAGCTTCCCGCCCTCGTGAGCAACCCAGTACGACTCACGGCGCGCATGTATGATCCGCGCAAGCTCACCCGTATCATAGGAGCCTGAGCTCATGCGACCCGCTATGCGCTCTGCCAGAAACTTGTCCGCCAGCGGGGCAAAGCGAATGCGGCTAAGCTCTTCAAGTTCCAGTTCACCCAGACGCCGTTCCAGAGCGAGCTCGCGCTCAACCTCGGCAAGCAGCTGGCGGTAGCTATCTGCCATGGGAATTGATGTCTCCCATACATCTACCAACCACTGGGCCTTGCGGTCGGCAGGCGTCTGACGGCCGCTATACTGGTACTCCCACACGCGCTCAAAAACTGCCAGAATTGCGCCCCGCACGCTCGGCTGCTCGGCCTCGTAACCGTACTCGGCAAGCTCCTTGAAGAAGCTCTGCACCAGACCGTGCCGCTGAACCGCGTTCCACAACGGCGCTTCCTCGGTAAAGGAGTCACAGGCCAGATCAAGCAGGATCTCGGGGAAGCTGCGCTCAAGGCGCCGTTCGGCCGCGCCCGGTGCGGTGAGCACACCCAGCATTTTGCGCCGGAGGGACGCAGCAGTCTCCCCCGCTGGCTCCAACACCGAACGCAATGGCTCAAGGCGCTCCTTGCTGTTCTCAAAGAAACTGAGGTGTTCCTGAATAAGGGGCCGGAAGTTCTCATTCAGTTCCAGGGCCGCCAGATACAGGGCCGGCTTGTCGCTTGCGAAGACAAACTGCGACAGGGCCAGATCAAGCAGCCAGTTACGGGCATTGGGCGGACGCGCAGAGTCCGAGTACAAAAGAAACTTGCCCTCTGGCTCATGCTTCAGTACACGGTGCTTGAGCGCCAATTCATTGTTGCTAATGCGCAGTTTCTGCAGCCCCGGATACTCAAAGCTCTCATAGAGCTCGTGGTGCGTTCCGCCTTCATCATACCAAAGAATAATGCGCTCACGTTCGCAGTGATGTGTCAGCGCCTGGTACTGTTTGTCTTGCATTTATGAGCCTCCAGAGGAATCTACCGTGTACCCGAGCTCCTGTACATTATCTGCCAACTACTGCAGATGCCCCAGCACCGACTCGAGGGTAGCCTCAGGCTCTATGATCTCATCAAGTGCAGCCTGGAGTTTCTCCGGGTCGGCGACAGCCTGAATGCGCTCACGGTCTGCCGCCTCAACACTGAACTTGCGCTCAACCTGTCGTAACAGAACCTTCGTGAGTCCTTCGTTAAGAACTTCTTGTCTGTGTGCTTCCGCCCATGAAATCATTGTGTTCCCCATCTCAGTATACCCCTCCTTTTTCAGTGCCGCCAAGAGCTCATTTGTGTTGTCCTGCCTGCCGTTCTGCAGGTAGCGCAAGGTTGTGTTTCTAAACTCCGCAGGCAGCTCCGGGTTTGCAAGCGAGCGCACCAGCTCAAGTACACCCTTCTTACCCAGCTTGCGGCTTGCTGCATACATTGCCTGTAGCGCGGTGCGCGTGACCGGCCCGCCAACAAATGTATCACTCATGCCTAACTCCACGTCAAACACCAGGTAGCGGAAATGCGCAAAGCGGTTCATCTGCACCGCCGCCTCACCGTTGAGGCTCAAGGCGGACTCAAGCTCAGTGGCAGCACTCCAAGGCCCCGGCCCGTTGTACACGACTACAGAGACCACCGGCGCCGGAACGCTGTGGGGCGTTCTACGTTGCTTCCCGGAGCGTCGTGTCCTGCCCCGGTCGGCCATATGCTCAAGCACCGCTGCGTGGTAGCGCATAAGCTGAAATATGGTGTTCCGTTCGTTGCGGGCCTTATGCTCAAACAGCAAGTACACACCTAACTCGGCGCCACTTGCGGTGCGCAGCACCACCAGAAGGTCGGTACGGTGCTCACGCAGCTTTTCATCTACAAAGCTCTTGCTGCTTGGCTCTACAGAAATCACTGGGTCTTGAACCAGGCCTGTGCCCGACACGTCGGCCGCGCCGGAGCCGGAGTCAGCCCGTGCCCCCGCACCAACGCCGCTCAGTTCCGGCGCTACCAGGTTCAGCACCAAGTCCCGCATAGGCTCAGGCTGAGTGAACACATGCCGGAAGTATCGGTCGTGGGGCGTGGGTTCTGCCCGGCGCTCTTCAGATTCGTTTTGTTCCTTTATGGTATGTCCCCTTACAGGGTATTACCGCAAAACCGTTCGTGCTGATTGTTCAAGCGAGAAAAAGACTGGAAGATGTGTCGAGAAAATCCCGGGCCCGAAATCCCCGGCGACTTCGCGGTACCTCCCCGGTCGTTTTCGGGGCCCCTCGCAACCAAAATGAGTGCCCGCAGTCAGTCGCCAATTGAGTGAGACTCGGTGAGCCCTTACTTCTATACATCTCGGGGCATGGTTGTAATTAATTGCAATTAATTGCAACAAAAACTACACCGCAAATTATTGAGAGCAAACAACTTACTTCGGATCGGAACACCGCTTTGCAGCTTTTATCGCATTAATCGACATTCTTTGTAAGGCGAACTTGGATAGTTCTTGCCCTGTTTGCGTTTGCAGAGAAAACGTATTCACTCAGTGATGACCATGGCCAAGGTTACCCGCCGAAAAGTGGAAAAGAGCGAAAGCCGGTCTTCTGAAACGGATTTAGTCAAATTGTGCATCATTCAAGATCCAGAATATCCTTGTGTTTCGCAATTCTGACTGCTGAAGAACGTAATCCCAAGCGGATTTGCCCGATGAGTCGGTAGCATCAAGTCGAGCGCCGTTATCCGCAAGGACGACCGCAGCCTCCGGGCTACTCTTCTTGATTGCACGGATTAGGGCTGTCTCTCCAAAAACCGTTCTTGCATTTACATTGGCGCCTCGGTCGATCAGGTACTGGCAAATCTCTCCAAGATTTGCCATGGCTGCTTCCATCAACGGAGTGACCCCCAGAGAGTCCCGGGCATTTATGTCCGCTCCTCTCTCGATCAAATAATCCATCATTTGCAACGACCCCTGGATTTCCTGCATCAAATGTTCGTATAGCCATCTACCTCGGTGATCCGACTCATCCGGCGGGGACTGATCCCAACCATCAATTCGAAGAAGCCTGGCGCTTGTTGCTATAGACCTTACTTGCTGATGTATCACTCCCCGATTTTCAGAATCTGTCGCGTTAATATCTGCGCCAGCTTCAAGCAGGGCATCTGCTATTCGCAAGCTATCCGCGGAAACTATCGGACTGCCCCAAGCTGCCAAGTGGATTATCGGGATCCGTTCTTTAGGATCGGTCCTCACCTCAACACTCGCCCCGTCCGCCAAAAGAGTCTCAACTGCTTCAAGATTTGATACTATTACTGCGTGCCCAAGTACCGTAGAAGATAAACTACCATAGGGGCCAAAAATGAACTCGTCCTTGTCAAGCGTTCCGGCCTGGTAGGACATGAAAACCTCATCGAACCACACACTGCGGTGCGTTTGGGTTTCCACATATTCATGACAACAAAGGACTATGAGTGCTACCAGTACTGCGGTTCTCATGTTTAGCTCCCACTTTCTCTGAGCATAGTCATCGTCTGGAACGTCTCATAATCCCGATAAATAACATCGATTGGTCTTGGTTCATTGCTGACTTTAGGGTGTTTTCCTTGGCATCAAATGTCATAGAGTATTGATACCACATGGAGTCGCGATCGATGCTGGTATAGTAGATCTGAAATGAAACGTCTTGTCCGGGAAAAGCGACGGCGAGCGAGTTACCAACAGGCATAGCTACGCCTTGGTGGACTTCTGATCCGTTACTGGTTTCGATTGCGGCGCGTACTGCGATCGGTCTCGTTCCTCCGCGACGGGAAACAGATTCCTGGATAACAATTTCGGAAACGGCACCAACCTGTGACGGGTCCAACCCTGCAGCCATGCGAGTTGGATGATCGACGTATATGGTAAAAACGTTTTCCAAGAGCCATGTGCCCCGGATGTCATCGGCAAAGGTAATACCAGAGATAAAGAGGAAAAGAATCAGGCAGAGAACAACCCGACGACTACGCATTGTTCCGCTGGTGCCAGCATATGGCCCGTGCAAACTCTATAATAGACGCATATACAGACTACCTTTGTTGCAGCAAATTATCCAACTGTCTTCCGATACTGCAAATGTGATTATATATCGATGTATCCCATAAGGCCCATCTCTTTTTTTGGTGCTTGAAGAGATCGGCCACGCGCTGATCGACCGCAGGGAGGCAAAGCTATCGTTTAACGTTGTCAGTGAACTCTATGAACGCACCTAAATCATTATGACCTCCAACAAGGGTCTTGGTGAGAAAAATTCCCTTTGAAGCGACGAGGAAGCGTATACAGCAACCCTTTGAAAACCTTAGGCCGCACCATGGCTGGAGACGTACGCTCGTGGTGGTCATCCTTATTCACCATTTATCTTCAAAGCAGTTAAACCGGGTTATCTCTCCCATCATTCCGAAAACAAGCGTACATCAAAGCCCAAACAGCGCAGCGCCTTGTTCACCCGGTTGTTGCGGAGATGAGTCACATCGGCACGCCCCCAACCCACGCCGCCCCCGATACTTCTGCCAAAGTGCTTCAAACGATATTGCGGAGCGTAGATTAGCCGCCTACCTGTTCATGCACGGTCATCCTCCGGCAAAGTACCCGCCCGCAGACGAGCCTCATACGTTGCGTCCGCCGGGCAGCGGTTGATAATCGTCTCTTCTTCAGGAGGGTACCATCCCGAGGACCCTAAAGGTGGCACCATGGTCCAGTAGACGTCGCCATCGTGGTCGAAATACGTGATGGGCGTATTGTAAAACCGGCCTTCGTAGCCGTAACGGCGTATGTGGCGAACGAGCGATAGAAAGAGTGCATTATCAACACGGTCCTTAACGATGTAGTGGTGCGGCCAGGTCTTGGCATACGTTACCGCAAACACCCAAACGGCGGACTCGACGAATTCGACGAGATAGCTCGGAAGCGCCCTTTCTTCGCGTGCATCGGCCGAAGCAAACCGGTCCGAACTCATTCAAGACCTCGGAGTAAACTGGCAATCAGCTGGCGGCGGCTCATAAAAAACTCTTCAAAAGCATCAAAGCTGTAATCGTCAAGTTCGGGAATGAGATGACGGCTTTTGAATGCAGTATCGCGTGTAGCGAGCCATTGGTCGAACGGTGTGGCATTCTTCGACAGGTTCTCAGAGTCAGTGATTAGTTGCAGATTCGGAACAGAGTTGAATTTTTCCATGTATGATCGAATAGTCGCGTCATCGTAGCCCCGTTTTCGCATTGAGCGTACGGTGAACTCGCTTTTCGGGAAAATGTGATCCTCATGAAATTGTGACGCACTCCAATCACGGTCAGGATACAATAGAGACAGAATCAGATTGGTATAGCGCCCTTGATATCCATACGTAAGAAAGCTCTCGATCTCATTATCGTTAAGCTGCGGTTCAATCTCCAGGGATGTGTAAAGAACGTCTGCCGGAAAACCACCAGCACTGTCTGCCGTTCGAAGCAAATCCCGCATCCTGGTCAACTTGGTATCAGTTGAACCTCCGAGCGCGTTCTTGAGTGTGACAAATGTGAACCATTTTCTGATAGTAATCTGAGCGTCGGCATCAGCGGCAGCAGAAGAGGAATCAAACGACATGTTGCCGCGTTTCATGAGATAGTACGCTACAGGAAGTAATACAAGCGGAGCGACGATGTTTTTTGAGTGAAATCCAAAACGTGAAATCAGCCGTACAGTGAGGCTGAGCGCGTCTTTTATCGTCTGCCAATTCTCTTCGATCTTACGCAGATTAGGTCTTGTAAAATTCTTCACTTTGTACTGGACGGGCAGGTCCGCTGTCAGATAGAGACAGGCCTTCAACACGAAGTCTTTTCCAAATCTGTAACCGTGCCCGGTCTCGTTGAGCACATCTGTAAAGCCGTGTATTTCGCTACGCGCATCAAGTGTGTCCCATTGGGCCGTAGCAGTGGCGAGAAGTAGATCTGAATACTCAAGAGGCTGACCTGCGGAGTTCGCGCGAACAAAGACCTGCAGTACTTTGTCGTAGTCCTGCGACTTTTCCTCATAGTAGTTCCCCACTGTTACTGTATGGATTTTGTTGTGGAGTCTCCCGATCAGTTTGTTCGCGTTCTGCCGATCCTCCTCATTCAATTCAGAAGTAAGAGGTTCTTCGGCGGCCTTGGCGTCCTCAGCCTCCGAGAAGTCGAGAATTCTGCCAACCCTGTACCAGAGCTGATGAGAATTCGGATCAGGCTCTCCGGTCTCACGAAAAGAGAATCCATAGGTTAATTCCTCCGGGTTTTCTTCGTTGGGTATCGGCCTTTTCAACAGATCCAGATAGAGATACGTGTGCTTCCACCGGTAGTAGAAGTACCGGTAAGAACCGCGAAGCCCCACATTGAGTGATGTGATTCTCTGCTGACCATCTAAAACGAGAGTGATATCCCGAGTGATTCCTGCCATACTGGCCGAATTATTGTGAGGTGACTCGCCGTCAAAATCGCGCACAAATTCGTACACAGGCCACTCATCTTTGTTCTTTTGTTCTAGCTTCCAGTATAAGAACGAGCCAATCGGGAAATCAGCCATGATGGAATCGAAAAGCCTTTCTATCCGGTCTGTACCCCATACGAATTCCCGCTGTATTGCAGGTAGGAAAAGATCTCTGTTTGCCTGCCGAACTATGTCGCTTACGCGAACCGGTATATATTCCATATGTTTCCTCCTATCGTGTTCGGACAATTTATCATCGCCACCGTCATCGCCAACTTTTCGTAATTCACCGTAACTCCATCATCCAGATCCTGCTCGATCCGCTTTTCCGCATTCGCCTTCTGGTTCTGCCTGCTCCCGCCGCCGGTCAGAGCGCACTCCGCCCTCACCCACCAGCACATTCTCACGATCCCACCCGATACTGCTCAAGATCGTCGTAGTGCTCGTTGCCATCAACATTCGTACGGAAATAGAACGTGTCCCCTTTCCGGTAGATCACCACATGCTGGTACTCCCGGTCGCCCTTCTTTGAAACCCACATGTCCGGCTTCCGCGCCTTCATAAACTGCAGGGGCAAAGCGAACACGTTATCTTCATTGCCACACCCATAGCACGCGTAACCTTCCGGGAACTTTTCCAGAAATGCTTCCTGGTGCGGATGAAAGGCAAACCAGTATCGCGCGTCAAACTGGCTGTTGTACGGGGGGTGTGTCTTTGATACCGATATATTTATCCCAATGAGCTTCGTGGTTGATGCATACGCAGACTTGGTCTGTTTTATGAAGCTGACGCCAAGTTTCGCAGATACTTTTTTCAGGACCGGCTCATGAAAGTTCACGGGAGCCTTCTTCGGGGAGCCAGGCCCCGCATCATCAGTATCCGGCTGAGTGGCGGCATCGTTCTCTTCAAACTCAGTAGCGCTGTCCTCTACTTCAATATCCTTTACGGTGAGGAACAGCAGCTCAATGAGTTTATCAACGCGGGTGTACTCGTATGGACGAAGCGAAATTGCAATCTGTCGCGCTGTGGATAGATCACTCAAGGATTCCTTGATACGGAGTAAGCGGATCAGAGAATCAATGCTGATTATCCGCATATCCCAGGCATGTTTTGAGCCTCTGATTTGCGCTTCCAGTTCGCCCGTATCAATCCGCCCCACAACAATCAGAACTGAGCTCTTCTCCCGGACAATCTCCCCGCCCTCGGCAAGCTTCGAACGGTACACAGCAATGGTTTCCAACGAAATCCGGTAGGCATCTGTTGTCTTAACCTCAACAATGAGGTTCCATGAATCCTCATGTTGCCAGATTCCGTCAAATCCAATTGCGGCCTTGTTTCCACGGTATAATCCGGGTGTGACCTGGAACCCGAGTCTGGTACCCATTTCGTTCACAATGTCTTGGAGCACGAGGCCGCTATCGGTGAACGGTGAGTCGAGACACTCCTCGGCGTACTTCATCAGCAGATCGTTTGAGACGCCTTTCAGAAACTGTCGGAACTGGTCATTGCCGTTTCTCAACCGGCCGTCGCCAATGAACCCAACAATCTGAGGGAGCTTCTTGTTCTCAAGAAGCTCCGGGTCGGCCATGATTTTCTCAATCTCGTGCATCAATCCCCCTCACCTTCGTTCGGATTGAGAATCTGGGCGCATCCCCGGGCTCCGGCGCACGGCGCCTGTGCCGGGGACCGGGTGCTCCGCTTGTACTCCTCGGGGCCGCCGAGACGCGAGTGCCTTTCGGCTTCCTGCCGGTCGCCGGTCACCCGCTGCGGCCCCTGTGGGGTATCGCTGCGCCCCCTTGCGCAGACTGCGACCCCCATACAGTTTTCTATCGCCGACTCCATTTCTCCGCCGAGCAGGACCAAAGAGTCTCGTTGTGACCAGCGCAAGTACCGTCAGGGGCCGTGTCTTCATAGACCGTTTACGTTATGAGCCGGATCCTTCGGTTCGTTGCTTTATACTTTTCGATGCGTCCACGTTTCTCCAGAGTGTCAATGTTCCGCGTAACTCTTTTTTCGAAGTCTAATCGGGGACTTCCGCGGGTAATCACGTCCAGTTCCTTTAGGACGCGCGAGGTCACGGAACTCAAGGTACAGGACTGATTCGGGCACCTCGATAGCGCTGAAATGATAGCCTCCCGAATTTCTGCTGCGGTGATTTCGTCCGCTCGGCGCGCGAATAGACTGTAGCCCATATCTGCATCGCCGGCTGAGCTGTCGTTATCGTCATGTAGGGTTTCATCACCACGGGCAGAATCTCCCTTGGGTTCGCTGAAACCGTCTTCAGGTGGCGTATTCTCCCTTCGTGAAACCGAAAAAATGCCACGGTCGTCCAATGCTCGCCAAAGTCCTTCCAAAGCGTCCTCCTTGTTGGCATAGAATGCCGACTCTCTCACCCGGAAGAACTCCCAGCCACAACGCTCTAATTGGCGTTGACGTTGCATATCGGATTCGTAACGATCGGGTCCGTGCCAGTTGTCGCCGTCGCATTCGACCGCCAGCCGCGCTTGTCCGCCCTCAACAACAAGATCGATTCGCTTACCCGCAACTTCATGCTGGGCTATCACTGTAAAATTCTTGCGGAGCAGTTCCAAAGCGACATCTACCTCGAACCAGCTTTCGAATGGCGTGGGAGGATTCACGACAAGCCTATTGTCCTCGACCGCTCTCCGTTCCAATTCTTCCCGATCGATACCGGCAATCTGTTGGTGTTTCTTATTCTCGAAGAAATCGAGCAGGCGTCGCCGAAGACAAGACACGCTGAGATCATCGCACGTGACTGAATGGAAGAGAATCATCATATCGCGAGCACGACTGGCAGCGACATTGAATCGCCGCTCGTCCGCCGGTTTTGTCAGAGGGCCAATTCTCTCGTTGGTGGCGGCAACTAGCGACAGGAACATGATGTCCCTCTCATCGCCCTGAAAACTGTAGGGATTGCCGCAGATCAGACGGCGGCGTTCCATCTCCTCCGCCCCCACACTTTCGAGCAGTTGATTTTCGATCAAAGCCGCTTGGGCCTCGCCTTGAAGCACCACCACGCCCATTGTCTTGTCTTCATACTGGCTGTCACCGCACATCTTTGCGATTCTTTCTACTATGGCTTCGGCTTCCGGGCGGTTGATTGTACGGCTATTTGAACCTTCACGATATCCGCCACTCACAAAAACATGCTCCAGAGGGGGCAACCGGTTCGGGCCATACTGCCTCAAGGGGATCAGTGGCGTATCCGAATAGCACAGGTCATTGCTGAAACGGATTATTTCCGGCATGCAGCGGAAGTGCTCACGCAACGTGATCCGCTGGGTTCCATACCGGAGTTTACCGTGGTCAAACAAGCTACTCTCAATATCGAAGGACGAGCTGAAGTCAAAGTCATACAGGAACTCTTCCATCAGACGGTGCACTGAGTCGCGGGGTAAACCCACGGCATCCGG
>PXEI01000290.1 GCA_003564775.1 Spirochaetaceae bacterium | reverse complement strand
GCCTATGAGGATGGCTCCTATTACCGCGATCGTCACCAGCGCATCAATACCGACAATGCGATACCGAACAGCGGCAAGCGCCTTCCGGAAGATTGGAGCTCCAGCCAACACGGTGGAACTTAACATGAGTACAATAGTCGGCAGCTCATACCCAATCGTTTTCAGAAGCACAAAGGAGCTCGCCACGAGTACTGCGGAGAGAATAATCCGGAGCTTCTTGCTCATCTTGAGACGTCGCATCGTAGCCCCTTATTTCTCACTCAGCACTGCGTACCCAAGTTGGGCAATACTGCCCTTGAGAGTCTCGGAGCTCAGCTCGCTCTCGTTAAAGCTAACTCGCACGCGAGACGAGTTAAACATAACCTCCGACTTCTCCACTCCGGCTGTCTTTCTTAACATTCCTTCGATCTTTGCCACGCAGCTGGGGCAGGATACGGTCTCAAGTTGGTATGTCTTGGTTGTCATTTCGGACCTCCTAACGCATTGATATCCGGAGTATCCACTTTCTGTTGGATGTGTTCCTTGATATAGATCAATAATCGGGATAGTTTTGCCTGATCCACGGGGCGAAACACCATCTACAGAAGTCCCCGGGGATTCAGCCCAAAGGAGGGTGTATGACCACACGAACAGAACACTGGAATAAAATATTCTCTACCAAGTCCGATTCCGAACTAGGTTGGTACGAGGAGGATGCCTCACAGACGATGAAGTTCATGGATAAGATGCAACCTACTGAGTCTGCCACGGTCTTTCTCCCGGGCGCAGGTACCTCTGTGCTCGTGGACGAACTCGTAAATAGAGGCCATACCCTTTTACTGAACGATATCAGTGACCAGGCCTTGAAGACACTGAGCAACAGACTTGGTACACGCGACCGACTGATAATGCTTCACCATGATATCTCCAAGCCGCTGCCGGAAGACACTCCGCATGTGGATATCTGGATTGATCGGGCGGTTCTCCACTTTCTGCTTGATGAAGACGAAATTCGGGGATACTTCGCCAATCTACAGTCCTGTGTAGTTCCTGGAGGCTATGCATTACTTGCGGAGTTTTCTACGAGCGGCGCGCCGAAGTGTGCCGGTCTCGATCTCCATCGATACTCCATTGACGAAATGACAAGGCGTATCGGCTCAGAGTTTGACCTCGTTATGCACGAAAACTATACCTATCTGAACCCATTTGGTGACCCGCGACCCTACATTTATGCACTCTATAAGAAGCATGGTGGCTCCTGAGAGCCTGTTGAGTACGGTGGTTTAGGAAAGCTTCGCGTCAACGAAGAAATCTAATCCACCCCACTTGACCAGTGTTTTATACTCTAGTAATCTTATAGTCATACTAAATACCACGTCGCAACAAGCTCAGGCTGTCGAATGCGTTGTGCTGAGAGGTTTGTCTATGAGTAGTGCAGGAAAGGTGAGAATTTCACTAATTGTTAAGGCCGGTATGACGGTTCTGCTGCTAAGCGGACTGGTTGTAGCGGTGTGGGCGGGAGGTGCCTCAGAGCGGACCCCGGTGTCCGAGGAGGCAGCGCGGATTTTTGACGGCCAAAGCGGCACCATTGAGATTGCCGGTGGCACCGCCCATATTCCCGTGGTCGAGAGGGCGGCTCGACAAATCACCACAGCGAACCCGGCGGTGCGGGTAACGGTTGCCGGGGGCGGGACCGGAGTTGGGATAGAGAGCGTCGGGCGCGGGCAAGTTGATATCGGAAGCACCGGACGCGCACCAACTCAAGCAGAGATTGAGCGCTATGACCTGCATCCGTTCCGGTTTGCTCTTGATGGAGTTACCGCAATTGTGCACCCCAGCAGTCCAGTACGGGACTTGTCCACTCAGGAATTGGCCGCAGTGTTCTCGGGTCGCATACGTGACTGGTCGGAGCTCGGTGGAGAAGCGGGATCCATACATGTGTTTACTCGGGATGAAGGGAGTGCAACCCAGTCGGTATTCGTTAGTGAGGCTCTTGGTGGCACATCGATCTCAGCAGCGGCAAATGTGGTGCCGTCCAACGGAGCTATGAAAGCTGCCGTCTCGCGTGACCCGGCCGCCATTGGTTACGTCGGGATCGGATATGTTGACTCGGAAGTGCGCGCATTAAGCCTTGAAGGTGTGGAGCCGACCCAAGAGAACGCAGTCGACGGTCGGTACCCGGTTGTGCGAGGATTGTACTTCAACACCAGCGGGGAGCCTTCGGCACTGGTCGAGTCCTTCTACCGGTATCTTGAGACCGAGGAAGGGGCAGAGTTGATTCGAGCCGCAGGGTACATTCCAACCGGGGGCCGGTAGGCCATATGTCGGCAAGTTCTGCACCAGGCCCAGCCGTTCCGACGGTCCGCCTTCGCCGCGGAGATCGGATTATGGAGCGAGTAGTTGCAACACTCTACGCCGTTGCTGGCATAGGCGCAGGACTTGTCGGGGTCGCCCTGCTGGTGTTCCTCACTGCGTACTCATGGCCCTTGGTCACACAGGGGCATGTGGGTACCGTGCTGTCGACGACCTGGAACCCAAACGCCGGGAGTTTCGGAATTGTTCCCATGATACTCGGCTCCCTCACGATTGCCGGGGGCGCGGTGCTGATTGCGTTTCCAGCGGGGTTAGGGATCTGTATCTTCCTGAACGGCGTGGGCCCGAGATGGGCAGCGCGGCCGCTAAGGGCGGTCGTGGAGCTGATGACCGGCATTCCAACCGTCCTCTATGCCTTTGTCGCGGTGTTTCTCCTTGTGCCTGTGCTGCGTAACATAGCAGGGGGGAGCGGCTACTCTGCGCTCAGTGCCCTGTTGGTGGTTGCGGTGCTTATCACGCCTACAATCGTTCTGACCATCGACGGCCGTTTTGAACAGCTGCACGGGCAGCTGTATCTGGCAACCGTCGCCTTGGGACTCACGCCGGCGCAGCGCCTGGCTTGGGTGTACCTTCCGGCTGCCCGCAACGGACTCATTGCGGCAATGATCCTTGGTTTCGGCCGCGCCGTCGGCGACACGGTAATTGCCCTCATGATTGCCGGTAACGCCACCCATGTTCCAAGCTCAATCACCGGAGCGGTGCGAACCTTAACTTCACACATTGCATTGGTGCTCGCCGCAGACACGCAGAGCGGCGCGTATTACTCATTGTTTGCGGCCGGGCTCTTGCTCTTTCTCTTTGTGCTGCTTGCGAACATAGCCTTGCGGTACATCGGCTCTAAGGAGCGCAGTACGTGAAGTGGCCGAACTCCATGAAGAAGCCGACACATATGAAAAGGCAAGCCGCAGGGCGCATTGAGAACATAGTTCTCTTCGGATCATGGCTTTCGGCTGGCTGGATCGCAACCGTAATGGCAATCTTCTTTGGATATGTACTCATCAATGGGGCGCCTACACTCGGCCCGCGCTTGATATTTGGCGAAAGCAACTGGATTGATGTTGTGCTGCGAGGAGTACCCGCCTGGGGTGGCTTGTATGCGGCGGTCGTAGGTACCGGAACCTTGGTGATTCTTACCTCACTCATTGCGGTGCCCATTGGGGTGGCTGCGGGAGTGTATCTGGCCTGTTATGCTCGGGGTCGCATTAAGCGCTTCTTATCCTTTGCTGTTGATGTGCTCGGTGGCACACCCTCTATAGTCATGGGGCTGTTCGGCTTCGGCCTCATTACTTTCCTGCGAGCGACAGTATTTCCAGATGCACGAACATCGTTGCTGTTGGCGGCCGTGTGTCTGACAATGCTTGTCCTGCCGTATCTCATCTCAATGACAAGAATGAGCCTCGAGTCTCTACCGCTTGAGTTGCGGTTGAGCGGGCCAGCCATGGGTCTAACCACCCAACAGAACGTGGCCAAGGTACTGTTGCCCTCCGCGCGCCCGGGAATACTCAGTGGGGTTATCTTGGCGGTGGGACGCGCGGCCGAGGATACAGCGGTTATTCTCTTAACCGGCGTTGTTGCAAACGCTGGGCTACCTCGGGGCCTCGGCGACAAGTTTGAGGCGCTCCCATTCACGATCTATTACCTGGCGGGCGAGTACAGATCGGCGGAGGAACTCAACACAGCCTTTGGAGCTGCACTCATTCTCCTCAGCCTCACCGGAGGGCTGTACTTTTACGCGCGGCGACTAAAACGCCGCTGGAGGAACTCTACATGAGTAAGAATCGGCTGGAATATGGTTTGCAAGCGACACTAGGCGTGCCCATTTCTGCGGAACGCGATCAAGATCTTGCAGGACAGATCCGCAAGCTGAGAGTCAGCTTTGACGGAACACCAGTTCTTCATCAGGTCGACTTAGACATTCCCAAAGGGAAGCTCACAATGCTGCTTGGGTTCTCCGGCTCCGGAAAAACAACCGTGTTGCGATCGCTCAATCGACTGCACGACTGTTTTCCCAACTCCCGTATCGGCGGAGAGATCCATCTCTTGTTGGGCGGGGTATGGCAGGACATTAACGGAGCACCGGTCGATCTTACCGAACTGCGACGCCGTGTAGGAATGGTCTTCCAGACACCGAATGTGCTTCCAACAAGCGTCATTCGGAACCTAAGCCTGCCGCTGTCCCTCACGTTGCGGCCGCCGAAGTCCGAGCTGCAGGACCGAGTGGAGAAGGCGTTGCGCGAAGCCCATCTGTGGAATGAGGTGGAGCATAGACTGCATCGGCCTGCACGGGAGCTGTCCGGGGGGCAACAACAACGCTTGTGCCTTGCCCGCGCCCTTGCGTTGGAGCCAGAAATACTGTTGCTTGACGAGCCGACATCCAGTCTTGACTTCCGCTCCACGGAGGCGATTGAGGAAACCTTGGTATCGCTGCGTGGACGCTACACCTTGGTGGCCGTGTCGCACGATCCGGGGCAGGCGCAACGGTTGGCCGACACCGTTGCTGTGTTCGCAGAAGGTCGTGTGGCTGCTCGATGTGGTCCCAACGACCTGCAAGGGTATGCGTCGCTCGAGGCAATGATCCGCTCGGTTATGTTGGCCGAACGCTCCTTCAATGACTCCGGTCTCTGAGAGCATCTATCTGAGTACGGATGAAGTCCGTGTTCAGCACGCCTGTCATGACCCCGTCGATCTCAAATAGCCTGCACGTGTAGTGTAATGTCTCCGGGGTCTTTCCGGAATACAGGTCAATCCCGTTTACCAGTATTGTTGGTGACCCTTGGAAGTGAATGCGTTCGGCAAGGTCTATATCGGTGACGACGGTAACCTTGAGGTCTCCCGGATCTAACAGGCCTTCCTCGACCACTTTGTGCAAGTTGCCCAACGTTGCTTTGGCGTGTGGACAGTCAAAGAAATACTGGAACTCTACAGATGTTTTCACTCTCACGCCCTTAACGGTTGTTTTTGTTCAGGTCGCAGCAATCGAGCCGGGACGAACCTAAAGCTTGGGTGTTGTCCTCGGCAAGCTTGTCGATAAAGCGCCGGATAAGCCCGGGTTTCCGTTGCGAGTCCTGTTGTGGTTCGGTGACGGACTCATGTTTGGAGTTCACCCGGCCAGCGTCTTCATTTTGTCCGTTGAGCTTCGCGTCGCCATTATTCAGAGTATTCATCCTATGTCCTCCTTCATTGAGAAAAACTGCTCACGGGTGATCTCGCCCCGGGCATATCGTTGCCGGAGAATCTCCGGTGCATTTTCATTGTCATGAGATATCCTGGGATAGGTCTCGAGGTCATCGCTGTTACTCCTGTCACGATATATCGTGCGGATCAACCAGAATCCCCCAAGAATTACCAAGGTCACAATCAACAGCGGAATAATGCCATGGGCAATTCCTAGGCCCATTCCACCGTTCCAGCTCCATCCGTGCATCATACTGCTACCTCCTGTATCCGGTGTTTCCGGATCGTCTACGATATAAGGTAACCCAGCGGGATGAAGCTGGTCTTAAGGCCGTATTACGGTTCTGTTACACCTGGCGCTAACTCACGGTGCGATATTGACGCTACAATTTGGTCAGCTGTAGAGTACTGTATGATCAAAAGGATTAAGTCAGGCGATGTTGTAGCTCTTGCGGTTGCAGTCATTGCAGTCGCTGGATTCTCGTACCAAGCCTACGGCTTATCTGCGCCTCCGGCGCTCGTCCGTATCGAGGCCGCTGGAACCACCCACCTGTATTCTCTTGCTGAATCCCGTATGGTCAAGCCGTTGCCGGAAGACGGCACCTGTGAGCTTCTTATTCAAGACAAAAGCGTCAGGGTAGTTGCTTCGGACTGCCCACAGAAGATATGCGTCTCTATGGGGCAGATTTCCTCTACAAGTCAATGGATAGCCTGCCTGCCTCACCAGGTGTTTATTCATATTACCGGAGCAACGCCGGACTCGGACGGGGAGTTAGGCGTGGATGCTGCGACCTTCTGACAGGTCAAGTTCGCAGGGAATAGAGAACATAAAGGTGCTGCCGGCACCCGTTCCTTCGCTGTGGGCCGACAGTGTCCCCCCGTGTGCGCGCACAAGGTGCGCCGCAATAGTGAGACCAATTCCGCTTCCGCCATGCGACCGTGACCGGGACTTCTCCACGCGGTAGAATCGCTCAAAGATTCGGGGAAGCTCTTCCTTGCTGATTCCAATCCCGGTATCCGATACATAGAATTGTACCACCCGTGTTTTGGTACCCTCGAGTGTTCGAGCACTTACGGTCACGATTCCGCCTGAACCTGTATACTGCAGCGCATTCCCCACGAGGTTGATAAATACCTGAAGGATTCGCTCGCGATCAACCAAAACCGGCGGAAGGGCTGCCGGGACCTCAAGTCGCAGCTCAACACCCTTGTCCGTGAACTGTGGCTGCAATTGCGTGCGTGCCCGCTGTAACAGCTCACCCGGGTCGGTCGCTTCTATCTGAAGCGGAATAGCTCCCGCTTCCGCAGCGGATAACTCCCGCATTTCATCCGTCAAGCGCTGCAGGCGCTGCGTTTCACGCTGCACGTCCAGAAAGGTTTCTTCATCGGCAGGAAGAACGCCGTCAACCAAGCCCTCCATCATGCTGCGGATTGTTGTGAGGGGGGTCTTTAACTCATGGGCGAGGTTGCCTAACAGTTCCACCCGGCGTTGTTCGGTGTCGTGCAATGCGGAGGCCATACTGTTGAAGGACTGAGCAAGCTCCGAAAGTTCGTCGTTCCATGCTACCTTGACCCGTTCACCGTAGTCGCCCCCGGCAATTCGCTTGCTCGCATCTGTGAGCGAGCGCACCGGACCGACAATACGCCACGCAACGAAGCTACTCACCAGGAGCGCTGCGGGCAGTGCTGCAATGCCGGATACAATGAGGATCTCACCAATTGCCGCCAGGAAGTTCGCACGAAGGTCTGCCTCAAGCGCTGGGTCGGTGCCAATCTCCATTTGCATGCGCAGGACGTGGTGAGTGAACGCCGAGGGTGCATAGAAAAACGCTACGACACCGAGTACCGCACTCCCTACGAGCACAATCACCAGATGTGACAGCAAGAGCTTTAGTCCCAAGCGCGACCGGATAAACTCACCGACTTTCACGAGTCACCCTCCTCAAACCGGTAACCCGCTCCGCGTACCGTGACCACGATGCGGGACTCCGATGGGTCGGCCTCAATTTTTCGTCGTAAGCGCCGGATGTGAACATCCACCACGCGTTCGTCGATGTAGTAGTGGTTGCCCCATACGTGATCAATGAGTTGGTCACGGCTTAGGACACGGCCGCGGTTGGCTGCAAGCGCGTGGAGCAGGTCGAACTCGGTTGGAGTGAGATCAACCAGGCTGTCGGCCTTCCAAACCCGGCGGGTGTCAGGGTCAATTCTAAGGCCAGCGAGCCGCAGACTGTTGTCCGCCGGTTCGGAACTAACGCCCGAGGAAGTACGAGAACGACGCAGCAGCGTAGCGACCCGCGCCATTACCTCACGCGGACTGAACGGTTTCACGACGTAGTCGTCGGCACCCATCCGCAGGCCGACAATTCGGTCCGTCTCTTCGCTCCGGGCGCTGAGCATAAGCACGTACACCGACGACTCTTGACGAAGTCGCCGCAGCACCTCAATTCCATCCATACCGGGAAGCATCACGTCCAGAATGATCACATCCGGCTGAAACGACTGTACCGCCGACAACACGCTGTCGCCGTCGGTTACTGCCTGCACCTCATATGACTCGGCCTCGAGGTAGGCCTTGAGGGTCTTAATTATTCCTGGTTCGTCGTCTACCACAAGCACCCGGGGCGTCTTACTGCTCATTGCCTTTTCCTACGCCACATACCGCTACCATACTACCTGGGAACGAGTTCGACCATCATTGTTGCAGATTCAGAGTTGCAGATCAGTGATGCAGGTGGGACTTCCGTCAAAGGTCTCGATTGGACCTTCAACCGCTCTCCCACGAGCTTCGAATCGGACCCGAAACCGCCTATCTCTCGGCAGCCACAGCTCTACGAAGCCGTTCTGCAGTGATCGGGCGGAGGACTGCAGGAAGATTTGGTCGTGTTCATCAAACACCGTCACCTCTATCGGCTCGTTCCGTAGCTCACCCTGGCAACCGGACATTGTATGCACGGTACATGGGTGAGTGTTGATCATGTAGGGTGCGGCCGCAACCATCATCGTATCCTCAGGCATTGGGACATCAACGACCTGTCCATCCGGGAACATGAAGCGAATCATTTCCGAGGTAACGTATGTGGTCACGGAGGGAAACCGGGTTTTCCAGTCATTTGCGAGAGCGAGCGCCCGGTGGGGATCGTTGACTGGAACCAGATTCGGCGACGGGCTCACACGTCGCACTTCAGGTTCGCGGGGTTGAGTGCCTTCCGGCCTTCCGCCGGTCAGCATCACTCGTGGAGAGGGGGGACCGATAGCTATTTCGTGCGGGTCGCGGCCCACCGGAATTGTTTGGACAACCGAACGTGTGGTCGCGTCGATCACGATCACCGAGTCACGGCCGGTCACGAATACCGTTCTACCGGTCTCGTCAAAGGCCACGTGATTAGCGTAGTCGCCCACTCGGATCGTTGCTGGCTGCTGTAGGGTAGCAGCGTTGAAGACACTCACCGACCCGGAGCGGTTTGCCACCCATACCTCACTACCGTCGGGAGATACAACCACTCCGTGGGCCCGTTGCTGCCCTTGGGCCTTCCCTACAACTTCGCGTGTAGCGGTGTCAATTGCAAACAGTATCGACGCTTCCGGTCCGATAGCGTAGGCACGAGTACCGTCGGGAGAGACGGCAACCTCATTAATTCCGATGTACCCGGCTGCGCCCTCGGGTGTGCCGGTGGAACCACCGGTCATTTCCGGAATCAGTGGTATTGTATGAACCAGATCAAAGGAACCGGAGTCGACAACCCACACACCGTTGGTTGTAGTCGACGCAACCCAGACTCGGTCGCCCGTGGGGGCAAATGATACATGCGCCGCACTACCCACGCCGGGATTTACCACTCCAATAATTGAGAGCGTCCGGGTATCCACCACGGTGAGTTCCCCCAACCAGAACCGATCCTCGTTAGCTCCCCCTACCCAGACCGTTCTTCCGTCAGGGCTGATATCGATCCCGTGTACGGCGTGGGAAACCGCTATGCGCTCTGATATTCTGCGAGAGGCTACATCAACAACCACCAGCTCGTCACGGACGGCATCTCCGACAAAGAGCGTGGCACCGTCCCGGGAAATTGCAATACCGTGAGCGGCCTCTGCGGGACGATTCTCTGCAGCTTCACTCACTTGAAGCTGCCACAGTTCACGGCCCCTGGCTGTATCTACAGCTGATACCGTACCGTCGGACGCATTCGGTACGAATATTGTACGTGCCGAGAGGTCGGCTCCAGCGACGCTTGTCAGAGCCAACATCATGAGTACCGCTGGGAGCGTTCCCGGTCGGAACCTCCCGCGGTTTACCATTCGTATAATGGTTCGTATCAGGAAAAACAGCCCCGCCAATGCACCTACAATGAGAAGCAGGCAGAGTATTCCACCAGCCAACATCCACCCAAAATTTCCATACCATTCCCACCCTTGCATCACTGTTCCAGCTCCTGTATCACCACGGTTCATTGTTCGTATTGTTTTTCGACGGAAGCGCCGGATATTCGACGGCCGACATCCCGGTGATTGGGTATATGATAGCGACCGAAGATGAACGTCGTTTGACCGGTATATTACGAAACGATTACAGTACTCGGAAGGAGGTGCCGGGCGATGCAGCGTGAGAGTCGAATTCTACTGGTAGCTCCGTACCCGGAGTTGAAGACCTTAGCCGAGG
>PXEI01000054.1 GCA_003564775.1 Spirochaetaceae bacterium | reverse complement strand
TCGCCGCGAGGGAACCTCACTTGCTGTGCTCATGATCGATATCGACGCCTTTAAGCCGTACAACGACAACTACGGTCACCCTGCTGGGGACATCTGCCTGCAGCAGATCTCTGCGGTTATCCGCGGATGCTGCTCACGAGGCACAGACCTGGCCGCGCGTTACGGTGGCGAGGAGTTCATCGTCTTGCTGGCAAATACTACAACCGAGGGAGCCCTGACACTTGCGGAGAAAACCCGCACTTCAATAGAGGAACTCAGACTAGCACACGAGTACTCACCAACCGCGCCCTATATCACGGTAAGCATTGGAGTTGCAGCCGGTGTTCCGGCCGACGAGCCGGAAATGCGCCTCATTCACGAAGCCGACAAGGCGCTCTATATGGCTAAGTCAGCAGGCCGAAACAGAACTCACGGCGAGGAAACCAACTCAAACGCTTGACCCCAATTGCCCGGGTCGTTAAGGTTCCTGAATGCATGCTTTACCCTCCCGACCCACCGCCCTTGTATTTGACTTTGACGGCACGCTTGCCGACACCCGAGCAATTATTGTGGACTCATACCGCGAAGCTTTTGCTCGTGTAGGAATTGAGTGCCCAAGTGAGAAAGAAATCTCTGCGACTATTGGGATACCCCTTGCGTCGGCCTTCCGGGAGTTAACCGGGGCAGATGATGAGCTCATTAGCCGAGCCGTAGAAGCATATCGCGAGGTGTTTCGCCTGAAAGGGTACGGAGATGTGGAGGCGTTCCCGGGAATGCTTCAGGTTGTACGCAGCTGCCAGGCTGCCGGTTTCCGCATGGGAATTGCATCGAGTCGCAGTAATCAGTCTCTGGGAGGCATGGTGGAACACCTGGGAGTTGCAGACTGTTTTGAGGTAGTTGCCTCACGCGAAGATGCATCGAACGACAAACCTCATCCTGAACTGCTCCTCTCGGTCATTTCGCGCATGGGCCTGGAGCCGCGCCAGGTTCTCATGATCGGGGACACCACCTTTGACATTGAGATGGGTCATGCCGCCGGTTGCCTCACCTGTGCGGTCACCTGGGGCAACCACAACCGAGCAAAACTCAAGTCGGTTCACCCTACCGTACTGGTAGATAATGCTACAGATTTTGAACCATTGCTTGGCCTTGGGCTCAAGAACCACGTGCCGCGGTAGTAAGGTGTGTTACTGTGGGCGCACTGTGAGATTCCGAAGATTCTTCCTGGCCGCCCTAGTGCTTACGCTCCTCACTGGTGGCGTCCCGCGGTTGGCGGCACAACAGAACCCATTCTTTGGTACGCCGCGAACTGAGTCCAGTCCCACGCAAGCTCTTTCACCGGCCCCAGCGCCGACAACATCTCCGGGAGCGCTTGCAAAGGTTCAGGCACGACTGCGTGAGTATCACCGGACGCTCAATGCAGAACTTGCTGAGCTCCTGTCTGGCGCTGAAGCAGGAGAGGCATCCCGCTCGGTAGCTTTGGTAGGGCTGGTTGCGTTTCTCTACGGCCTCATTCATGCCGCCCTTCCCGGGCATCGGAAAGTATTACTGGCTTCCTACTTCGTGGCGACCAACGCACCGCTGTGGCATGCCCCGGCGGCGGGATTTGGGGTCGCAGCAATCCATTCAGGAGCGGCCGGAGTTGTAGTTCTTGGCGGCTACTACCTGCTTCAAGGTTCACTCTCTCTGGCTCTTGAGCAAGCCACAGTATATCTGCAGGGTACTACCGCGGCGGTAGTCGTCTTCATTGGAGTACTGGTGCTGGTCTTCAAGTTGCGGGAGCTCTACCTGCTCCGCCAGTCAGCCCATGCGCCCGACTCAACCGAGCCGGGCGGCATGGATCGTGACGACGGGGAGAGCGTGCTTGAGCAGAAGCTTTTCCGTAGGGTTCGCGCACGACTTGGATTCCTTCCAGCAATTGTGCTCTCAGCCGTCATTCCTTGCCCCGGTTCGGCTATGATTCTGTTGTTCTCTCTCTCACTGGGGGTGCTGTGGCTTGGCCTTATGGCCACCGCTGCGTTCTCATTAGGAATGGCTATTACCCTTTCGCTGGTGTCGATAGTTGCCTTGCTGTCTAAGCGAGTAGTTGTTGGCGTGCTTGACGGCCGCTTAGGCGAAGGGCTGCACATTGGACTGGAGAGCCTTGGTGGCCTGGCCATGATTGCGGTTGGGGCGCTTGGAATCCTCGCCGTTGTGTAAAACCTTACTGCGCGGGCGCAAACTTGAGGATTCCGGAATCCGGACCAAACGCCAAATAGAGGTCGCCAGCCTCCAACACATACGAATGCGCGGCATGAAAAGCGTCGGTATAGATCTGGTACAGACTCTCGGATGAGCACAGCGCCTTGGTGGAGGCTAAAGGCCCAAAGAGCAGTTGCGAGTCGATATCGGCATAGCTACCGGACAGGCGATTGCAGTCGGCACGGGCTGAGAAGCTCCCGTCGGAGCCAAACTGCGCGGTATAGAGTTCCGCTGCCGCAGGAACAAAAACTCGGTCGTTCATCATCTGGATCTCTACAAGCTGCCACCCGGTGCCAGATAGAGTTGGTGTTGGGTCACGGTTGTACCGGTTAAGCTGTAGCCCCTCCTCACCATAGCGCGCCGGGTCGTACTCCACTGTCCTCAGTTGGGTACCTGCTTGCCCGATTTCACTCACACCAAAGACCAGGCGCTCAGGCTGGTCGTACACCAGTTTGCGGCTCCCCTCCAGTAGAAGTACCAGCGTGGCTTCCGAAACAGGGGACTCGGCTGACGAGCTTTCTTCGCCCTGGCTCGAAAGGCTCCAACCGCCATGCTCAATGACCGGCATCTCGTTATTTCGGTAGTCGGTGTGCAGCCGGGCGGTGCCGTCAGCGTAGAGCACCAGAATGATCTCCCGTCGTGGTGCAGATGCAGCAGGAACCTGCGCGAGGTACGCTCCCGCTAGCTCGGCATGCTGCTTGTCCAGTGTCGCGCGTTCATCTGCAGCCCGAGCTTCCTCGGGCGTCGGAGCCGCGGCACCAAATACACCGGCAGACTGCAGTGCGGCGCATCCACCAAGAAACACAAGAGCAACAGCTAACAAGACAAGGGTTCGGTTCATGTCTGCAATAGTAGCTCGTTGCGCGGTAAATGTCTGTCAGCCCCTCAGCTACCCCAGAGTTCACGCAGACGACGGTCTCTCCCACAGGCATTGCGGTAGAAGCGGTAGCGAATTGGGTTCTTCTGGTAGTAGTTCTGGTGGTACTCCTCGGCCGGGTAAAAGGCGTCGAGTGGACGAATGCTTGTCTGTATCTGCTGTGATCCAAAACGCCCCGAGCGGATAAGCTCCTGCCTGCTTGCCTCGGCCAGGCGCCGCTCGTCCTCAGTTTGGTAGAAGATAGCACTTGTGTAGTGCTGACCTCGGTCGCAGAACTGCCCGCCACCATCAAGTGGGTCAATGTTCACCCAGAAAACCTCAAGCAGACGGGCGTAGTTCACTACAGCCGGGTCGTAGGTGACCTGCACAACCTCAAGGTGCCCGGTGCGGCCAGCAACAACCTGATTGTAGGTGGGGTTTACTACATCTCCACCGGCAAAACCGGAGGTGGTTTCAAGCACCCCCTCAAGCGCGTCGTAGGGTGGCTCCATGCACCAGAAACAGCCCCCGGCAAACACCGCGGTGGCCGTAGGCCTGGTGCTCTGGGCGTGTGCCATCTCTGCACTTCCCACACTCGCGCCAAAAAAAACGCCCAGCAACACAACCGTGTTGATATATCGATATAGAGTCTTCATGCGTTCCTCCATGCTGTGTCTGGCCTTATTGATTTGTTCCGGCCACCGTGAATGCCATCTCTGAAGGCTGCGCTCTGGATATTTTGCGGGCAAAGACGTAGGACTGTTCAAGCTTGCAGTCATGGTCGTAGAAGAATACTGCGTTGTCCTCACGCCAGTAGTACTCGTTGTTTGCATCCAGGCACCGAAAACAGTAGACCACCCCGGGCGCACACACTGCTATGGCCTTGTATATCTGCTTGAACAACGACTCAGCCTGCTCAGGGTGGATGCGCTCGGCAAGTGTGCTCACCGCTTTGCCTTGCAACTCCTCCAATGGCTGGCCGACAAGTTCACAGTAGGCGGGGTTTGCGTCGGTCAGCAATCCATGCGCGTCGAAAATTGCAATGCCATCTCCACTGCGACGCATGATTGCCTTTACACGTTGTTCTTGATCAAGCAAGCGCTGCTCAAAAGCTCGACGTTCGGTTACATCGTGCTGAATTGACACAAAGTTGGTGAGTACGCCCGAGTCGTCATGAACCGGATGAATGTACATGCGGATCCAGTACGCCTCACCCGCCTTGGTGTAGTTGAGGATCTCCCCCTCATAGGGCAACTCTTGATTCAGTGTACTGCTTATTCTGGCCTTCAGCTCCAGATCCGGATTCTCACCCTCAAGCAGATCGGCCGGGTTTTTCCCCAGAAAATCCTCCAGGCTATAGCCGGTTAAGTCTACGGTTGCCTGGTTGGCCCATAGAACCTTGCGCTGCGCGTCGCTGATAATTACGACGTTGCCATGGCTGTCAGCAATTGTAGAAAGCAAGCGCATGCGTTCCTGAGCGCGGCGGGTTGAGGTGACGTCCTCAAAGTTCACCAGCGCTATGACTCCTCCGTTCAATCTGCTAACGGCGGTGCTGTACTGCAGGTAGGCGGTGCGTGGGCCGGTGACGCCTTCGAACTCAAACAAGGCTTCCTGATGCGAGACGGTGGTGCCATCATCGAGTGCCCGTCGAATATCCTGGTAAAAGCGGCAGTTAGCGCATTGTACCGTTTCGCCACACCGGTGAGGATCAAGGTGTCTGCTGCGACATCCAAGAAAGTCCCCACAACGAGGTGCGTTGTGGGAATCAAGCTGGTTCCCGGCTAGCGCCTCGGCCGCGCGGTTTGCACCAACCACCACGAACTCCGCATTGACAGCTATTATTCCTACCGGGGAGGCGTCCATTATCTCGCGAAGACTGTCCCGGTCTTCCAGGAGGGCACGCTCGGCGTGCTCAAGCTGCTGTTTGGCCGCATGCAGTTTAAACGCCATTTTCATAGAGGCAAACAGAACTGTGGGTGAAGAGGCCTTAACAACATACCCATATGAGGTGATTCTCTCGGTCTTTTCAACTACTTCCGGTTCGGTATGGCTTGAGAGAAACAGCACCGGCAGGTCCCGCACTGCAAGAATCTGCTCGGCAGCTAGCGTTCCGTCAATGCCGCTGCCAAGATCTATGTCCATGAGGATGATGTCGTAGTGGGCATCCGTACTCAGCGCGGCCTGCACCGCCTGCTCACCGGTAGAGGCAACCTGAACCTGGTACCCGGCCTTCTCCAGAGTCCGGGAATGGGTCAATGCAACAATGCGCTCGTCTTCAACTAGCAGCACGGACTTATTCATTCCCACCATTATAAGGAGCAATTCCTTTATGGGTAGTAGACAACAGCAAAAAAACTGAATTTTATGACCAAACGGTGCCTGAATACTGGCCATACGCCGGAGGCTCGGGCAGCATAGTAAAGATCCATAGTTTGTCTTCGTTCGTGTGGTGAAGTAGATTGTAGAGGTTGAGTGCCGAACAGTCGGGAGGTCACCACATGAAAAATACAGCGATAGTTTGGGCGGCATGGGTCTGCGGTCTCATAGTGTCACTACCGGTGCAGGTAGCGGCACAGCGGCTGATCACGGGCGCGCCGCTCAGCATTCCCCCAATCCTTGAGGAGTCTGGAAGCGAAGGCCGCGAACGAGTGTTCGACCTGACGGTACAACGCGGAACTCGGGAGTTTGCCACCGGCACTCAAAGCGCAACGCTGGGGTACAACGGCGAGTACCTGGGGCCAACCATTCGGGTTCGCCGCAATGACAACGTGCGGCTCCGTGTTCGCAACCATTTGGACGAGGCAACAACCGTGCATTGGCACGGCGCGCATCTGCCAGCCGAGGCAGACGGTGGGCCACATCAGCGGGTTCCGGCTGGCGACACCTGGGAGGCTCGCTTCCGCATAGCCCAGGAGGCAGCCACACTCTGGTACCACCCCCACGATATGGGCACCTCGGCCGAGCAGGTCTATCAGGGACTTGCCGGGTTTTTCATCATTGACGACGAGCACTCAGACTCGCTCGCTCTGCCCGACACCTACGGCACCGACGATATCCCCCTTGTTCTGCAGGAACGCCGCTTCACTCGTGACGGCAGGCTGGAGTACAACCCGCGCATGCCGGACATTATGCATGGATACTTTGGAAATGCACTTCTGACCAACGGCGCGGTCGAACCCTTTCTTGAGGTCTCGGACCAACGCATCAGACTCCGGATACTGAACGGTAGTAACTCCAGCCTCCTGAGGGTCTTTATGGACAGCGGAATACCGATGTACCAGGTTGCGACCGATGGTGGTTTTCTCGGCCGTCCCGTTGAGGTAGAACAGGTTGTCCTGTCACCCGGTGAGCGTGCGGAACTAGTCCTTGATCTGCGAGGACAGGAAGGCACGCGGCCCAGTCTCATGGCAGAGTCCAACGGAGGCAACACCTATACCGCACTCAGTCTGCGCGTAGCTGCGGCGCTGCAACAGTCCAGGGAGCTTCCTGCTACGCTTGTCCGCCGCGAGACACCCACCGACACCGGTGCGGTTCGCCGCCGAGATTTTGTTCTGTCGAGCATGGGGCGCGGGGGACGGCTGACCATAAATGGTCGCACTATGGACATGAGCCGGATAGATGAACAGGTGAAGCTCGGCACCACGGAAGTGTGGCGCATCTCAAGCCAAGGCATGATGATGGCCATGCCCCACAACTTTCACGTGCATGGGCTGCAGTTTCAGATTCTGCGAATGAACGGGAGCCAGCCCCCACCACATCTACGTGGTCCTAAGGACACGGTTCTGCTGTATCCAGGTGACACGGTGGAGATCGTTCTGAATTTCGAAAACTATACCGGGGTGTTCATGTACCACTGTCACCTGCTTGAGCATGAAGATGAAGGCATGATGGGTCAATTTGAGGTGCTGCCCTAGTGAGGAAGCGGTACAGCCTGGAGCAGCTGCTTGCGCGCCAACCCAAGTCCCTCAGCAAGCACAGGGACTACCCTGAGCTTCTGGGTTACCTGCAGAAGGAGCCGGCTCTCCAGCGCGTGCGTATGAGTCAGCGCTGTTACACCCTCCTGCACCATGCCCGCATTGCCAACAAAAATCTGCCGCATCTCATGCGGACCTACCGCCTTCCCAGACATTCGTTCTTCGCACTGTTCCTCCACATAAAGCGCGACTATCTACGCGAACGTGAACAGGCTCGCCAGGCCCGTTTTCAGTACATTGTCAGCGAGATGCGCTCCCTGCCATCACCGGTGGTGGAGTTCACACGGTATCTGGGCTTCTTGGAAAACCACTACAATGCCGCTAGCGCTCATCCGCTGTGGCAGGAACACCTGTTCCCACGGAGCAAGAAGCGTGTGCACGAGTACCGGAAGCTGAGCCCACCCGACTGGTTAGAGGTCTTCCGACGTCACCTCGGCAGGCTGGAGAAGCGTTACCGCGGCTGTAACTCCGGAACCACGGAGTTGTTGCTGGCTACCTATGTGCTCGAATGCCTGCCAAGCAGCTATCCGCCCTCACGCCCAAGCGCCGAGCTCATTAAGCGTCGATATCGACACCTGAGTCTTCAGCATCATCCTGACCAGGGTGGGGACGCGCACATGTTCGTGGAGCTCAAACGAGCCCGAGACAGCCTGTTACAGCGCACGTAGAGCTGGTACAACTGCCGCGCTAAAGCCGCTGCAAGCTGCGGTGGAACCGCGTTGCCAATCTGGCGAGCAATCTCAATCTTTGTGCCGCTAAAGCGAAAGGTGTCCGGAAAGGACTGAAAGCGTGCGGCCTCGCGGTGAGTAATAGGGCGATGTTGTTCCGGGTGCAGGTAACGCCCCTTCTCAGGCTTGTAAAACTCGGTGCGAATGGTGAAGGCGGGGCGGTTCCACCATAGACGGCCAAAGAGGTCGGTGCCGCCTGAGGTCTTCCGAATCCAGCAGGCGGGTGTGAGCTCCGGGGCAGCGCGCTGCAGGTCATAGCGGTTCATACCCTGCTCGGGTATGGCCCGGTAGCGCGCCTGGCTCATCTCGGTTGGGGTGCGGCCAAACTGCAGATCCAGGGGCGGGTCGATGCTGCGAATCTCGGTGCCCTCCGGCGGCGGCAGATCCTGTATTGCGTCGGCCACGGTGCACCACGGTGGCAACTCGGCGGCTCCAACCTCCACGCCTGGCTTGTGGTGCGTAGGTGGCGGCGGGAAGAACTCGGCCGGGTCAGTATCCATGGAGCCTACAATGAAGGCTCGCTTTCTGGTCTGAGGCACACCGTAGTCGGCTGCCAGCAGCACACCCGACCACACCGAAAAGCCCCTGTGCGCCGCCCACGCAAGAATCTCCTGGTGCTCAAGGGAGCCTGCGAGCTGCGGAACGTTCTCCATTAGAAAGAGACGGGCACCCGAACGAGCCACGACATCCATGAACGGGATCCAGAGTTTCTTGCGCGGGTCGTCGCGACGCCCTTTGTTCAGCAGGCTAAAGCCCTGGCAGGGCGGGCCGCCGACTACTACATCGGCATGCGGTATCTCTAGAGACCGGTCCTGCAGCAGGCTCACAATATCTCCGGGCTGGCACACCGGCCCAAAGTTGAGGTTAAAGGTGTCTGCTGCGGAGCTATTGAAGTCATTGGCCCACACCGTCTTGAATGGCACGCCGCTCAGCTGTTCAAAACCCACCGAGAGTCCACCGGCACCACAGAACAGGTCAATAGTTCGCACAAACTTGGGCATGGATGCATGCATTGGTGCATGGTGCGCAAAATGAACCGGCCGGTCAAGCTTGGACGTGAACGAGCATGCGCGCGTTTTCCTTCTCGCAGTATTCTTCGTACATTGAATGGAAGCATATAGGAATCAAATAATGAGCGTTTCATTCGCGCAGAAAAAACACTACGCACACCGCAACAAGGCCGAGTCGTTGGCCTTTCTTCCGGACAGTGCTTCATACTACGCTGCTCTGCATGATGTCTTTTCTCGCGCGCAGCACCGAATACTGATCGTTGGATGGGGATTTGATAACCGCATTCGGCTTGTGCGAAGTAGCGACCCCGAAAGCTCAGCCTCGGGTAGCCTTGGTGAGTTGTTGACAAGCCTGGCCGAGCGCAGGCCGGGTTTGCAAATTCAGATATGTGTGTGGCAGGCCCCTCCTGTCTTCTCAGGCGACCATCATATTTCGGACGAATTTACGGAAGCTGCCGAACGCCTGCCCAATCTGACTGTGAGTTTTGTGTCCTCCGCCTCCCGCTTCAACTCCAGGCATGAAAAATACGTGATCGTAGATGACGTGCTTGCGTTTGTCGGCGGTATTGACCTGACGCATGACCGCTGGGATACCGAGCAGCACCTGGCAACTCATGAAGGCCGCGTTAATCCGGAAGGCGAGAGCTATACCCCGTACCATGATATGCAGGTTGCCCTGAGCGGGCCTCTTGTTCATGATCTCTACACCATTGCCGCCTATGACCTGAATCTGGAGGGCGACTGGAGTCCGGCAGATCATGCCCTGTGGCCTGCAGGTGTTGAGGTAGATGCGCACAACACGTCTGTTATGCTTGCGCTGACGAGGTCGGATCCAGATCCGGAACAGAACAACACACACCAGATCAAGGCGGTCTACCATGCCATGATTAATAGCGCGTCAGAGTTCATTTATATAGAAGACCAGTACTTCAGCAGTGACAGCGTTACCCAGGCGCTGTCGCAGCAGCTACAGCGGGAAGATGGGCCGGAGGTTGTCATTGTTATGCCTCGTGAGTTACCGGACACGCTTGGACGACTCACTATGGGGGTGAACGCTTCCATGCACTTCGCAGAACTCATGAAGAGCGACCATCATGGGCGCTTAGGCATTTTTAATCTGGTGGCCCCGGACGATCCAAGCGTAGACGTCAAGGTGCACTCAAAACTCATGCTGGTAGATGGACGCTACCTCACGATCGGATCCGCAAACATCAATCAACGCTCCTTCAACTTTGACGTCGAACTCAACATTGTTCTTGACGCGCAGGAGTCCGACAACCCCAACTGCGTCAAGGAACTCGAGGGCAGAATGCTGGCTCAACGAACCGGTCTCTCAGTGGAAGAGTGGAGCCAGAAAGTAGAGGAGCATGGAAACTCCAAATGCACAGCAATCAATACATTGGTATGATAATTTGCCCATCACTGCTTCAACTTTGGAAACTGTTTCAAAACAAGAAATTTTGTAACAGTTTAGCCATTTGCATGTTGCACGGTTTCCTGCCGTAG
>PXEI01000496.1 GCA_003564775.1 Spirochaetaceae bacterium | reverse complement strand
TTGCCGTTAATCCGCATGGCGTCGGAACCACATACACCATGGGCACAGCTCTTTCGGAAACTCAGACTACCGTCCATGTCACGCGATATCCGAATAAGGCCGTCAAGAATGCGGTCCGTCGGTTCCAGCGTCAGCTCATAGCGCTTGAACTCACCTTCACCGGTCGCGGCCGGATCTTGTCTATATAACTCAAGGACAACGTTCATCTATCTTCTCCTTCTTCCTATTCTGGCCCTGCCTGGGTGTGCGCTTAGTAGACTCGCGGTTTTGGTTCCCAAATTCCAACATCAACCGATTTGTAGTCCAGGCTGACTTTGTCACCGTCAAGCCGAGCAAGCGTGTGCTTGAGCCAGCCTTCATCATCACGGTCGGGATAGTCCGGCCGAGAGTGGGCACCTCGGCTTTCCTTTCTATTCTCGGCGGAAACTGCGGTAATGAGTGAGAGATCAAGCAGGTTCTCAAGTTCAAGGATTGCCAAAACCTCGGTATTAAAGTTATCGGCTGTGTCCTGCACACGGACGTCCTGAAACTGCTCGCGTAGTTTTCGAATAGTGTCTATGGCTTCCTGCATGTTGCTTTGGTTGCGGTAGACCCCAACCTTGGCCGTCATGACCGACTGCATCTCGCGGTAGATCGGACCGGGATGCTTGCCTTTCTCGGTCTTCAGTTTTGCAACACGCGCTGAATAGGCCTGGGCGGCCCCTTCATCAACCGGGCCGTGCGTGACGTTCTGCACGTACTCAGCAATGTGTTTACCTGCACGCCGACCAAATACAACCAGGTCAACCAGGCTGTTTGTACCCAGTCGGTTGGCTCCATGAACCGAGACACAGGCACACTCACCGGCGGCATAGAGACCTTCATACACCGTCCCGCCTGTGTCCACCCGCCCATGAACGTCGGTGGGTATTCCACCCATTGCGTAATGTGCAGTCGGCTGCACCGGCATAGGCTCCTCGGCAGGGTCTATTGCAAGATAGGTACGGCAGAAGTCAGCGATGTCGGGAATTTTGCTCTCAACTACATCACGTCCCAGATGGCTGGCATCAAGCATAACCCAGTCGTCTATCTCCCGGTCACCACGCACACCACGACCTTCAAGGATCTCGGTCATGATTGCACGGGAGACCATGTCGCGAGGCGCCAGGTCCAGCATGGTTGGTGCGTAGCGCTCCATGAAGCGCTCGCCCTTACTATTGAGGAGGATGCCCCCCTCGCCTCGAACACCTTCGGTAATGAGAATTCCCATTCCTTTGATGCCGGTAGGGTGGAACTGGAAAAACTCCATGTCTTCCATTGGAATTCCGGCGCGAGCCAGAACTGCCGGGCCGTCGCCCGTGTTCGCCAGCGCGTTGGAGGTGATTCGGAACATGCGACCAAATCCGCCGGTTGCAAACAAAACGGCCTTGGCTCGGAAAATGTGCACCTCGCCGGTCTTAAGCTCAAAAACAACAACTCCTGTGCAGCGCGTTCCGTCAAGCAGAAGCTCAACAACCTGAAACTCGTCGAAAAAGTGAACGTCGTTCTTAATGCATTGTTGATACAAGGTTTGAAGAATCATGTTTCCCGTACGGTCGGCTGCGTAACACGAGCGGTGCACCGGCCCTTCACCAAAGTTTCGGGTGTGCCCGCCGAACCTACGTTGCGCAATACGACCTTCCGGTGTCCTGCTGAATGGGAGGCCTCGGTTTTCCAGATCATACACCGTCTGAACTGCTTCTTCCGCAAGAATGCGGGCGGCTTCCTGATCTACAAGGTAGTCACCGCCCTTTACGGTATCGAAAGCATGCCACTCTGGCTTGTCTTCTTCTACGTTGCCGAGCGCAGCTCCAATTCCCCCCTGAGCAGCACCGGTGTGACTACGCATTGGATACAACTTGGAAATTACCGCTGTTTTTGCGGTTGTTCCCGCCTCCAGAGCTGCGTAGAGTCCGGCACCACCAGCACCGACAATCACCGCATCAAACTCATATACCACGACCTACTCCTTGTTTTGGGAAAAGACGAGATGGCGACGAGCCTGAGACACTCAGACTCGCCCTTCTTGGACTGTATCGACAGGCAACCGCAACGGCTTCATACATGACAACTCATGGAATATATTGCCGCTTTGGAACGAAGGCAAGCGTGGAACTCAGGCTTAGAGTTTCCTGAGACGATGATAGAGGAGAAGAACTGGATACACGGCGTAGACAGGGGCACGCAGAACTCGCCATGGGTGTGTGATGAGATCGGTTACTACTCCAGGAATCTGTTCGACCACTTTCTCCGGCCTTCGGTTTGCACGCTCGGCAAGCACGTCAAAGACCTGTGCATGCCAGAGATACATTCCACCACGCAGTTCAGAGCCATGCGCTCGCACCCAGCCTTCCTTGCCTGGCAGGCCGGATCCCAAAAGCACGAAGTCCGGAGCAGCCTTGTTTATAGCCGTCACGATGTCCGACTCCCGCGCAGATGGGTAGAAACCACTGTAGCGTCCAACAATACGCAGTCCGGGGAAGGTGCTGCGGATGTTGCGCTCTGCAACAGCAATACCGGATGCTGGTGCACCCAGGAGGTAGACCGAACGCCCATGCGTTTCGAGTGCTGAAAGCAAGCGAATGACAAATGGGAAGGCATGATAACGAGTTGGTAGGCGCTTCTGCTGGAACTGTGCGCCAAAAATCAGCGCACGGCTTACTGGAATAACCAGGACCGCTCGTTCCATTGCGTCGCGTAGCCGCCTGTTCCAGAAACTACGCAGTACATCCCACAGCCCAACCAGCATAACTTGCTTGAGCGCGTCGCGTGCTACAAGCTCCTCGACCACCCGTTCGAAGTTCTCTTCACGCACTACGTGCAAAGGAACACCCACAACTTTGATACGAGTAATCAGGTTTACTTTTTCCTCGTTGTCCACGACTCACGCTCCAAAAGCAGTACTCGAATTGCTGCAACAGCAAAAAACGCGGCGTTCTCGGTTCGCAGTACCTGCGGGCCAAGATACACCGGGCGGAAACCTTTGTGTTCCAAGAGTCGGAGCTCTCGTTGAGAGAACCCACCTTCAGGGCCGACGGCTAAAACTACCTTTCGAATAGAGGCTTCAAGATACCGATGTAGGCTCCACTCTGCAAGCGGTTCTTGATGCAGAAAAAACGCGGCTTCCGTATTCGAGTCGAAACTCGGGATCTGACTGAGCTCGATCGCCTGAGCAATCTCGGGCAGGCGCACAGCCCCACACTGTTCGGCAGCACTGCGTGCTACACGCTGGAGGCGCTCCTCGCGTCGCTGACGCTCGGCGGTGTCCCTCGCAGCACCCCCCACGGTAAACTCGGTATACACTGGGACAATCCGTGTTACCCCAGCCTCAACGCAGCGCCGAACCACATCATCGAACACACGTCCCTTGGGCACAGCTTGATACAGCTCAATGGGGGCTATTTCTTCCGGACGCGATTGATTCTCACGGCTTTCTTCCGGTTCAGGCTCGACGCGAGCCCGGCAAGTGTTGGTACCCTTCTCGGTGAGCACTAATACAAACCGTCTTCCGTCGGCTAACATGGCAGGAACCGAGTCGCCGCCTTTCAGGCGACGAACCCGGCACAAATAATGGAAGTCCTTCCCCGACAGGGTTATTTCCCCCTCCCCCTGGCAGTCGGGAGGGAGTACAAATCTCTTCACCGCCGAGGCCTGAGGTTAGTTGCTGGACCCGCTGGCAGCCGCAGCTGCCGCGGCTGCCGCACGGAGCTCACTGCCGTACTCACCTGCACGCAATATGCGCACCGCTTCCTGTAGCACAGGGTCAAACTCCAGGTCGTAGACTGTAGTAACTCCCTTTGCCCTGTTTACCGCATCACGAATCATACGCCGCAGGTAGAAGTCCGGAACATTGTAGCCGTCATCTTGCAGCTGTTGGATGAACGCATCTATTTCCGCGCGTGAGCGGTCGGCGTCCTCGGCAACAAACTCGCGTACCAGGCCATCGGTGCGGAGCCTGGTAAACGCCTCTATTTCGTCTTCCTCAAGCTTTGGCAGTGCAAGCTCAATATCCGGTACAATTCCTTCTTTGTCGATATAGACACCGCTTGGCGTGTAGTAGCGCGACATAGTCAGCCGGAACCCTCCGGCACCAATGCGCCTTACCTGCTGTACCGATCCCTTGCCGAAGGTTGTTTCACCAATTACCAGCGCACGTTCACGATCTTTGAGAGCACCAGCGAGTATCTCCGCAGCCGAGGCCGATCCGCCGTCTATGAGTACAATAATGGGGAGCTCATCGGGAACTTCTTGTCCACGGCGGGCGGAAAAGACCTTGTTTTCGCTGGGTATCCGTCCACGCGTTCCGACAATCGTTCCGCCGGAGAAAAACAGGTTGGCGGTATCGACCACTCCGGTGAGCATCCCGCCCGGATTACTGCGCAGATCTATTACCATAGAGCTGTATCCGTTCGCCGAAAAGTACTCAATAGCTTCCTTCACGCGGTCGTCGGTGTGGGGCGTAAACTGGATAATGCGGAGGAATCCGATATCGTCACCAATCATGTCTCTACGCACCGTGGGAACTTCAATAATAGCCCGCGTAATGGTGACCGGAAAGCGGTGCTGAGAACCACGCTGAATAGTGACCGAAACGTCGGTACCCGGTGTTCCGCGCAACCGGTTCAGAACTTCATCCATGCTTATGGAGCGCGTCGACTCGTCTTCAATCTCTACAATGAGGTCGCCTGCTATGATACCGGCCTCGAAGGCCGGGGTACCCTCAATGGGAGATACCACCTCAACAAATCCACCACTGTCATTGCTGCTCGGTTGCTTAACAATGTTGAGGCCAACGCCCCCAAACTCACCCGCAGTGGTATCGGTAAGTCCACGCATGTCACGTGCCGTCAGATAGGCCGAGTGAGGGTCGTCCAGGCTGTCAAACATACCCTGAAGCGCGCCTTCAAGCAGCTCTTCGGCGTCAACCTCGTCGACATAGTTGTTCTCAATGAACTCGAAAACCTGCCGAAACACCTCGATATGTCGGTCGTTACTGGATTGGAGCCCCTGCGCAAACACCGCAGGCGAGACCAACACAATTAACAGGCCGACGCACAGCATGCTGGTAATTCCCACCCATACCGCTCGTTCACGTCTTGCTACTTTTTTTCCTACATCGCTGTCCATACCATTGTACTCCTCATGACCGGTACACTCGACTTAAGCGGCCGTTGGCCGCGACATTACTCAATATCTCGTTCTGAATATACAGTCCTTGAGCGGAACTTTCTATTGACCGGGCCTAGTTTCGTCCGTAAACTCGCCCCAATGCGTCCTACAAAGCCCATTCTTTACATCGGAGCCTTATGGGAGGTGTTTCGTTTCGCCGCGCTGTACACCCTCTACGCAGCGTCGCCTTCCCTAACCACACTAGCAGCCGGTTATCTGGGTCTGCTGTGGTTTGGTGCCCCCCAGCTTTGCCTGTCGGCAGGCTTCTTCTTTGCCGCTTGGCGCCCGTCCAAGTATTGGTCGTTTTTGCGCTTAATCGTTGTCGCCAAGGTGCTCTCGCTGTTCGTGGGTGTGCTTGCCGTACCTGCAGTTGCTGGTGGCTCATCAATTCCGGCCTTACTCCTGCAGCCTATGCTGAACCCTCAGGTGTCATTTGGCTTTCTTGTGTTAGGTATCGATTTTCTTTTCACGGTGTTCCTGGTATCATTGCGGCATAACCCGGAGGAATAAATGCTGATACTTCCGATCGCCGGTGGCAAAGGCGGTGTGGGCAAGTCCCTCGTTGCGGCCAACCTGGCCGTAGCCATTGGACAGAGCGGATGCCGCGTAGTACTTGCAGACCTGGATCTTGGCGCATCAAATCAACACCTCATGCTCGGGATCCCTGCCGGGCAAAAGGGAATAGGCACCTTCCTCACCGACCCTAAGGCAAAATTTGAGGACGTTATCCTCCATACCGAGTACAAAAACCTGCGTTTTATACCTGGAGACGCGGAAATTCCAGGAATTGCTAATCTTGGCTCGGGCCAAAAAAGGAAACTCATCCGACGTCTCGGATCTGTCGACAGCGACGTTCTCATCCTGGATCTTGGCGCTGGGACAAGCTACAACGTTATAGACTTCTTTCTCATGTCCGGTAACGGCATTGTGGTAACCAACCCAACGCCTATTGCAATTGTGAATGCTTACTTGTTCCTCAAGAATGCGGTTTTTCGCATCATCCAGAGTTCGTTTGGTAAGAAGAGCAAGGCCGCCGAGTACCTTGAGTCACTGCGAAAGGACACTCCGTCGCTCCAGAAACTGTACGTACCTGCCCTCATAGAGAAGGTCCGCTCCTTTGACCCAAATAGCTATAACGCCTACCAGGAGGCCATGTCACATTTTCATCCGCGAATTATACTCAACATGCTGCAGGATCCAAAGGACTCGGACAAGATCAATCGCCTGCGTATATCCTGTCAGCAGTACCTTGGGCTGAACCTAGAGCACTTGGGAATTGCGTACCGGGACGACCTGCAAGATGTGGCCTTGGGGTCACGCTTACCTATTCTGGTATACAAACCCAACTCGGTACTTTCACAGGCCCTGTATCGAATTGCGGACAAGATCACCCAGATTGAGGATGACCCAAGCGGTCCGCTGTCCAAGTCGGAGGTTGAGTCCGGCTACAACGAGGCGGAGCTTGAAGCAGCAGCGGATTTTGAGTCCAAGATGGATTATATTGAGGACTTGCTGCATTCTGGGGCGCTTAGTACCGGGGATTTAATTGAGACAATCAAGAATCAGCAACTTGAGATCTCGCATTTAAAGAAGGAGAACATGCTCTACAAGTCAAAACTCGTTAAGGCTATGCACCAGGGCTATAGACCATAACCACGGTAGATGTGAGATAACCTGAAGTATGGGCACCAAAGAGCCAAGCATCCGGGGAACTATTACTCTTGAGGTCTCCCCCGACAAAATGACTGCCGTTGCGGTGTACTCCGGAGACCCGAACGGTGAGGAACACACACCGGATTCCATCCTCAAAATGGCGGCAAAGGAACATATTTCCGAGGGCGTAAGCCGCCGCGAGATAACGGACCATCTGGACCGGATAAACCGCAAAAACCTGGCGAAAGAAACGTTTACAATCTCTGAGGGGATCCCGCCACAAGACGAAGCACCGGAAACCGTGACGTGGGAAGACATCGCTGTACCTGAACATCTGGCCGAGGTAGCAGAACGCACCCTGGCAGAGGCCCGCGCGGCGCACATTCGCGTTGAACGGTCGCGTAAGGTAGAGAAAATTGTCAAAAAAAAGACCTTGCTCGGCACAAAACAAGAAAAAGTCACTGAAACTGAGAAGTATTTCGACCGCATCTACATCGACCCCACACTACTCAAAAGCGGATTCGCCCGCGAAGGCACAAAAATTGGCAATCTGGAAGCTCGAAAGCCGGGAGTTTCGGGGATCGATGTCTACAGTCAGATAATTCCCGCCAAAAAAGCAACAGACCCGGAGTTTTACCCCGGCAGCGGCGTGAGTAAACAGCGCGGTGAACTGCTGGCAACACTGACAGGCCTTGTTCGCATAGGGAAGAACTGGGTCGATATCGTGCCCTTTGCACCGCATGACTGGGAAGTAACTCTGAGCAAAGATCAAGCAACCGCGTTGCTCCAGTTCAATCCCGGCACCAAGCAGGTAGAACGACCGGAACCGGCGGCAATTCGAGCTAAAGCAGTTGAGCTTGGTTACGATGAAGACCGCCTTCTTTCCGAGACCGATATCGCGGGCATGATTGACAAAGCGATTGTTACTATGCAGCCGATTGAGAATGGCCCGCTCAGCAAGAGTAGTGACGCCTCCTTTGATATTTTTGTCTCCGAGGACAAACTCAAGGCAGTATTGAACATTACCAAAGGTACCGGCCGCGGCAAGCCCCTGTCGCTCAAGGAGTTGGGCGCGGCCATTAAGGAAAGCAAACTCAAGGGACTTGATCTTGCCAAGATTAAGCAAGATATCATGCAGTTCTACGAGAGCCCCGAGACACACCTTACTGGATATATTCTGGCTGAGGGTACGGCCCCCACAATGGGGACGGCCCAGGAGTATGAGTACGAAGCCCACCCCCTCCCGGACGACAAGCTTGCTCAACTCAAGGAGCTCGCTCGGCTTCTCCCAGATGCACTGTCGGATCTCCGTTCGCTCAGTGAGTTCCCAATCTCCGCCGTCACACAAATGGCCCCGGTCATAGAGGATCAACGAATTGTAACGCTGACGCCTCCCGAGGTTGGTCAGCCCGGCACGAATGTCTACGGAGCAAGCACACCCGGCCTTCCAGGGCCAGCCCCCCAGTTCAAGCTATTTGAGAATCTGCAACAGAAAGGAAACGTAATCATTTCCTCGATCGAAGGTATTCTCGACCGCGCGGATACTGACAATGGTTGTGTTCTACGCGTGCGGCCACACAAAGACGCCCTGGTCAAGGTCACGATAGCCGAGGACAAGATGTCTGCGTACCTGAGCCTGGCACCGGCAGTTGGGCTGGGCAAGCCCGCGAGCGAGGAAGCCATTATGGCGGCGCTTAAGTCGGCAGGCGTCGTCGAGGGAATAATTGAGGGACGGATTTCGGGTGCAGTTCGGGCTCTTGCTAAGGGTGAGAAGGTTAAGGATCTTGCGGTTGCCGAAGGCACCCCGGCGCGCGACGGTGGAAGCGACAGGCTGGAGCTGTTGGTTGGGCAGACCGGAGACAGTCGTGTGGTTATCGGTGCCGACGGAGCTGCCGACTACAAAAACCTGAATCGCATTGTCACGGTCAAGAGTGGGCAAGAAGTTGCCAGAATAGTTCCAGCCGACAAAACGCCGGAGGACGGTAGAGATGTGCTCGGCAACACGGTAGCGGCCGAGCGCGGAGAAGGTGCGCCGGTAGAGCTGGTGGCAAATCTCACCCGGCGCGAGGAAGCGGACGGAAAAGTTACTATCCTTGCAGACTGCGCCGGTGAGTTTGTACGCCAGGGCAACCGGCTCGAGGTGCGAAAAACGCATACCATTCAGGGCGATGTTGGAGTTCAGACCGGAAATATCAAGTTTGCCGGCTCGGTACAGGTTGGGGGATCGGTGACAAGAGGGTACGCAGTTATGGCGTCCGGCGCCATCCATGTTGCCGACTCAGTCGATGGGGCTTTGCTTTCGGCAGACGACGATATCGTCATTCAACAGGGTGTCCGGGGTCAAGGTAAAGCTGTACTCCGAACCAAAAAGCGTATCTCCGCGACTTTTTTGGAGCAGGCAACAATTCTTGCAATCGGCGACATCGCGGTTAAGAGTCATTGCATGCGTTGTGATGTGAAGTGTAACGGCGGTCTGATTCTGTCAGGTGACAAGGGCGCGGTTGTGGGCGGCACCGTTCGAGCCAGACGAGGTTTGATAGCGACCAACTTGGGGAACGAGCGCGGAATAAAAACCGAGATCTCCTTTGGCCAGGACTACCTCATTAGCGATCAGATTGAGAAAGAAGAACGCGAGATCGCCAACACAAAGAAACAAACCGCTGATCTTGACTTTCAGATGCGTCAGTACGAACATGAACTGGATAACGAAGGGCTTCTCCAGGCTCGGCGCGAGAAGCTGCGGCTCATGAAGATCATGGAAAAGCGCAGTCTTCGCCTTTTTGATCTGCGGGAGCGCTTTGAGGAGCACCATGAATCGCGAATCGAGGTTCGCGGCACCTTGTATCCCGGTGTGGTTTTTGAGAGCCATGGGCGCCAGCACGAGGTTACATCGGCACAGAAATCGGTGATGGTAGAGTTCCAACAGAAATCCGGACGCATAGAAATAAACAAGCTTCAGAAAGAGGACGGCTAAATGCCCTTATATGTAAACTATCCTGAGTGGCTCTCGCCTGAGATTATTCCCGGTCTGCCGTTTCGCTGGTACGGCATGATGTACCTTGTGGCTTTTGCGGTTGGATACTTCCTGGTACAACGCCAGGTCAAAGAACGAAAACTCCAGGTGGACAACGAAGAAGTCGCAAACCTTTTCTTCTGGGGAATAATTGCGTTGCTGGTAGGTGCCCGGGTGTTTGCCGCGCTCATTTACGACACAAGCGGCCGGTTTCGGGCGGCTCCGTGGCTCATTTTCTGGCCTTTTGATGAAAACATGAACTTCACCGGCTTGCAGGGCATGAGTTATCACGGCGGAATGCTTGGCGGTGTTGTTGGGGCGGTTGTCTACTGTCGCCTTCGTAAGCTCGATGTACTAACCTGGGGGGACATGATTGTTGCGGCTGTTCCGGCCGGTTTTACGTTCGGACGCCTTGGCAACTTCATTAATGGCGAGTTGTATGGCCGTGTGACAACCGCACCCTGGGGTATGATTTTTCCGCAGGCTCGCCGTCTCAGCACGGCCGAGCCCTGGGTTGCAAACTACGCCGAACAACTGGGAATACCTTTTGACCCCGGCGCAATGGTAAATTTGCCACGACATCCATCAC
>PXEI01000269.1 GCA_003564775.1 Spirochaetaceae bacterium | reverse complement strand
TGGAGCTCCATTGTCAAAAAAGGCCCGCAGGTACCACTCACCGTCCCAGGCCGTGTCCTCTATCGCCTGAGTCAGTTTGCTGCTCTGTTGCTCATACGCATGGCCAAGGTCTTCCTCACCTTGTATATCGCACAGTTCCTTCATCCCTTCCAGCACCACCACAAGGAACCACCCCAACCACACGCTCTCACCACGTCCCTCAGCGCCAACAAGGTTCATTCCGTCGTTCCAGTCGCCGGTTCCCATGAGCGGGAGTCCGTGGGAACCAAAGCGGAGCGCACGCTCAACCGCACGCTGGCAGTGTTCAAATACCGCAGCATGCTCAACGCTGGTGCTTGGAGTAGAAAACACCTCGTGCTCGGCATCCTCAAGCTGAGGGGCATCGAGGAAGGCTACCTTCTCTGTAAGTATGCTGTGGTCGCCGGTTGTGCGGATATAGCTCGCTACCACGTAGGGTAGCCAGAGAAGATCATCGGAAATGCGGGACCTAATTCCTGCGCCACCTGGTGGATGCCACCAGTGCTGGACATCTCCCTCGGGGAACTGCCGCCCGGCCGCCAGCACAATCTGCTCGCGGGTGGTCTGTGGACGCGTATGGACAAAGGCCAGTGAGTCCTGGAGCTGGTCACGAAACCCAAAGGCCCCGCCGGACTGATAGGTAGCGGAGCGGCCCCACATGCGGCAGCTCAGACTCTGGTAGAGCAACCAGCGGTTGATGAGGAAGTTAGCCGCGTGTTCGGGGGTATGCACCTCGACAGTACCCAGCAGGTTGTCCCACCATGCGCGAGTCTTGAGGAGAGACTGCTCAAACGCCGGTGCGCCGTCGTAAGCAAGTACCAGCTCGTGAGCCTCCTCTATCGAACTGGTCTGGCCTGCAATGCACACAACATCGGTGCTCGCCCCGGGGGCAAGCGTAAAGCATGTCTGCAGTGCCGCACACGGATCATAGCCTGCTCCGACCCTGGACAACAGAGCACTGCGCTCCATTGCAGCAGGCCGTGACAGAGAGCGGTTTCGGCCCAGGAACACGGTTCGGTCGGCCGTATAGGAGCTTGCTTAGGGAGTGATCGCGGCAAAGGTCAGACGCTGACCGTACTCAGGATGATAATGGTTGCGTGCCAGCAGGGCTGAGATGACCGCGTCCCATGAGGTGGTGACGTGCATTCCGGAGCTTTCCCGGTTCTCACCAAGGGTCAACTCCAGGTAGTAGGTCACAGAGAGTGTGCGCGTTCGCGTGCTGGCATTCTTCAGATGCAGTCGCTGCAGCTTAACTGGCTCACCGCCGTCTTCATCCATAGGGACGAAAACCGTGAGTTCCTGTTCTATACCGTGACTGTTGTGTTCAAATACGGTGTAGCCAGCTCCATGTCGTGCTCGGTATGCTGTTGCCTCCCGAATTGGCGAAGCGGTTGGAGACCAGTACACGCCGCTGTCTTCATCGCGAATGTAGATGAGCTCTGAAGGGGGGTCAATGACAGGGTCGTTGGACCATTCGCTCAAGCGATTCCGTTGACTATTGCCGTACCAGCTGAAACCTGCTCCGGTCTCGCCGACCAGGGTTCCGAAGCTCGGATTAGCAATGACGTTTACCCATGGCGCGGGAGTATGCATGCCCTGTCCCAGGTAAATGACGTACTCGCGTCCGCCGTCGGTGAAGCCCCCAAGGCCGTTGAAGTAGTGAAGATCCATAAAGGGCAGCTCGGCTGAGTGCTCATGTACCGCACGCGGTTTAAGCCCAAGCAATGAGTGCTCGGGCATGCCCGCAGCCAACCCCAACTGCTGTGGGAGTGAGCCGCGTGCAGCTATCAGAACTACCTGAGCAGCTGCCGTGAGAAGAACCACGTCCTCACGCGGCACCTGATCTGCAATCACCAGAAAAGCCCGCGTTCCGTGTGCGCGTACCAGTTCCTCCAGCCGGGCGCGGAGAGGATTATCATACCCGGTGGCTTCTTCGTTGAGGATTATCAGGTCGGTGGCAAAGCCGTGTTGACGCCAGTACAACTGGGCGCGCAGCATCTGGAGAACCAGACCAAGATCATGGAGGTCTGCAATGCGCAACAGTACCATTGGGACATCTCCCGAGATCCCATAAGGCCACAGTCCCGACTGGCCTTTGCGGTTCTCAGCAATTCGCTGTACCGAAGGGCGCAGGCGGGCGTTGGGAAACAGCAGATGACTTGCAATCTGCTGGAAGCGGCAAGCTTCCTCAGGCCGAATGCGAAGCGCGCGTAGCTCAATCTGTGTCGCTGCCCAGGCGAACTCCATTGCCCGTTCAATTGGGTACTGGTCTCCATACTTTCCCAGGATTTCCACAACGGCCTGCCTGGACTCGCCAGCGGCCAGAATCATGGAGACCTGACGTTGTTCCCCCGCCGCCAACTCTACGGATGCCCTTAGGCTAAGAATGGGGTCAAGCACATACCCCTGTCCTCCGGCAGGCTCGGCGCGCGCCCCAACTGGGTTCTCAAGGTTCCGTCCACGTCCAATGAACACGGCGCGGTCTGTCTCAAAGCGCAGTGTGCCGGCGGCGGCAGCACCGCCAGCTGAGTTTGCGGCAGCGGCGGCAGCACCGCCGCCAGCGCCGCTATCACAGATTAGCCGATGCCCCACAAAGACAGGCGCCTCATCCTCCCGGCGCGCCCGGCGATAGGCCAAGAGCGCCTGTTGCTCGGGCAACGCCTCGGTCTGAATAAAAAGCTTGTTGAAGGCCGGATGCTGTAGATCCGCCCGGTGCGGAGCCAAGGCGAGTTCAACATAGCTGGTGAGTTCCAGATGGCGGGAGCGCAGCGACCGATTGACCAGCGTGATTCTGCGAATTTCTACATCGTCCTCAGGAGAGACCACAATCTCTGTCTTGAGCTCAATCCCGTTGTCCAGCCGTCTGATTACGGCACGGTCCAGAGCAAGCTCAGCACTGTAGGACTCAAACTTCCCGTTGGTTGGGTGGTAGCTTGTGGACCACAGCCGGTCGGCGCCAGGTTCGTGAATGTAACAGAGCACCCCACCCGAGTCATGGGTAATGTCGGCTCGCCAACGGGTTAACTCAAATGCGCCCCACTGGCTGTAGCCACCACCGGAGTTCGTGACCATAAGTGAGTAGCGCCCGTTGCTCAGCAACTGCGTCTTTGGCATGGTCGTATGTGGTGTGTCATATCTGCCGACAGCGCCGGAGTCATCTACCACACTTTCGGCTACGGGTTCCCTCACTCGAGTGGCCAGGTAGCGTGAGGCACCTACGGGAATGCTCTCATGAAGCAGTGGCTCAAACGCGCGAACCCGCGGGTCAGAATGAAAATGCTCGCAAACAATGTTCCCGTGCAGAAAGTTATTCAACGCGAGAAAGCTCATACCCTGATGGTGCGACATATAGCTCCGCACCAGTACACCACGCCCACCGTCACGGCTTGCCTGGCGGCTGAAGTCTATGGCGTCGTAGTAGCCGTACCGGTCAAGCATTCCCAAGGAGCCCAGTCGGCGCAGGTTTTTCAGTACGGCCTTGGGTGCAATGCTCAGCGCAAGTATGCATGCATACGGAGCTACCACCAGTTCCTTTTCCAGTCCGCGCTTGAGACCCAACCCGGGAACACCAAAGGCCTTGTACTGATAGGTTTTGTGAAGGTCAAGATCGGCAAAGGCCGACTCTGAGATGCCCCAGGGTACACGCCGCTTACGGCCGTACGCAATCTGTACCGCCACCGCCTCGGCGGCAGCCTGGTCAAGCAATGAGTTTTTATAGGAGTGCAAGAGCAGTTGTGGCATGAGGTACTCGAACATCGTTCCTGTCCAGCTCAGCAGAACGCGGCGGCCCTCAATCACCGAGTGCGGACGAGCCATTGAGAACCAGTGATCAACCGGCACCTCCCCACGGGCAACCGCCACAAAGCTTCCAATTCGTGCCTCAGTTGCAAGCAAGTCGTAGTAGGCGGTGTCCAGGCGGTTCTCTGTCACATTGAATCCAATGCGGAAGAGTTTGCAGCGCGGGTCGTACAGGAAGCGCATATTGATTGAGTCTGATAGCTGCCGAATATCGCCCATAAGCCGTCGGGTTGACGCAAGCATCTCGCCAGCTAACCATTGTGATTCGCGAAAGGCCTGGAGAACTCGGTCAATCCAGTTTGCAAGTGGAGTTTCTGCCACACTCGGCAGAGTCCGCTGCTCCACCAGCATCTGGATACAGGCGATGTCTCCGGCGGCGAGCTTACTCAGCGACGGCGCGCGCATGAGATCGTCCCGAAGCACGTTAACTGCATCAACTCCAAGGAGTGCAAGTTCGTCCGAAGGCTGCTCGGAATTGAACTGCTCGTCTGCAATCTCTACCCAGCCCAGGTACCTCTCGCAGGTCTCTATCCACGAGGAAGCCTGCAAGCGGAGCTGATCACACCAGTAGCGGGACTCCTCGGTATCTGCGGCCATATCGTTCGACAGCTGCCCGACCCGCCGTAGAAGGCGGATTGCCGCCGCGGTGCCCGTCGCTGCTGCGCTCGCCTCTGCAGCCCTCGCCTCCGCGATACCCCCCGCCAAGCTGCCAGCTAAGGCGCCGTCCGCCACACCGCCCCCAGAGGCCTCTTTGACCAGCCCCGCGGTGTCCAACAGCCCTTCAAAGGCTGCCGCATCGAGTACTGATCTGCCCAACAGCGCATCCAGTCCGTGTTCAAGCGACCAGAGTGAACCCAGCAGATTGCCGCTGTCCACGGTTGATACATAGCGCGGTTCCAGCGGCTTGAGGGACTGAATGTCGTACCAGTTCAGCAGATGCCCCTCATAGCGTTCCAGACTGCCGAGCGTCTGAGTGGTCTTTGAAAGAAGATCTACAACACTGTCAGTAGTCAGGTAGCCAAAGTCACGCGCACCTAGTGCGCTGAGCATCCACAGGCCAATGTTGGTCGGGCTTGTGCGCATGGCTACCTGTTCCTGGTGCGATACCTGATAGTTGTCGGGTGGTAACCAGGAAGTCTCACGGGAAACAAACCGGGAGTAGTACCCCCATGTCCGCCGCGCTACCTCTCGCAGAAAGAGCCGCTCCGATGGAGCAACTGTTGCCTTCCGGTGATCAGACGACGAGCGCTGTGTAAGCAACCACACGGTAAGCGGCGAGCATAGCCACACCACCAACCAGCCAGCGGCAAAGGGAGCGTTCTCAGGGGCCCAGACGAACAGAGCCCCGGCAGCAGCACCACTCAGCAGGCTTGTCAGCCACACCGTGACCGACAATCTGGCCCGAGGGCTCAGTGCACCACGAAAGGTCGAGGCCTTAACGCCCCACTCTAACAGGTTTCGGTGAGAAACAAGGCGACGGTACCACACTCGGAGAATGGCGTCGGCAGCAACGACGCTCTGATGCGGCAGAAGAGATGCCTCGGCAAGTGTGCGCAACAGATCATGGCCCAGGGTCGAAAGGGAGAATGACTTGAACGCATCACGAGTAGTGGCCATAGTGAATGACGGAATCAGTGTACTGAACAGCAGTTGTGCAGCCACAACCAGTGAGGCCATGACTACTGTGCCCGGAGTCCCAAACCACGCTACCGTCAAGAGCACAATGCTCGCCAGGGGAATAAGGCTGCGACGCAGATTGTCACCAATTTTCCAGCGGTTGAACGCCGAGAGCATGTTCCTAACAAGCCGACCATTGGCTCCTCGGACGAGTGGGAAGATCCAACCTGCAATTTGCCAGTCGCCTCGAATCCAACGGTGCTGCCGTGCTGTAGATGTCAGGTAGTCCTGCGGGAACTCATCAAGCAACTCAATGTCACTCGCCAGACCGACCCTCACATGGGCGCCCTCAATGAGGTCGTGGCTCAGGAGTCGCTGCTCCGGGAAGCGCTGCGACAACACCCGGCTGAATGCGCGAACATCGTAAATCCCTTTTCCGTGGTAGGAACCCTCAGCCGTCAGGTCCTGGTTCAGGTCCGAGACAACCCGAGTGTAGGGGTCAATGCCCACGGCATGCGAAAAGAGTCTACTGAAACGCGAGCCACTTGAGCTTGGGAGTGATGGACTCACGCGGGGCTGGATAATGGTATAGGTACCGGCCGCGACCTGGCCGTCGGAGCTCATCCGCGGCTGGTTCAACGGATGCGCCAAGGTCTCGACCATCCTGCGGGCGGTCCCGGCTGGCAGCTGGGTATCACCGTCAAGCGTGATCACGAACCGAATCTCCCGCAACCGAGCCGGGTCACCCACGTAGACCAGCTTCTGGGCATCTTGCGGGCGAGTGCCGTCAATCAATCTGTTGAGCTCTTCGAGCTTACCCCGCTTCCGCTCCCATCCGATATACGCTTGCTCGGACTCACTCCAGACTCTCTGCCGGTGCAGCAGGAGAAACAGCCCATCTCCGTAGCGTGCATTGAGGGTCTCTATACCGGCAACGGCCCGTTGAAGCAGAGCCTGGTCCTGGTCTGTAGACTGTTCGTCTGAGTCGGTGTAGTCCGTGAACAAACTGAAAAGGAGGTTGTGTTCGCGGTTTGCCAGATAACGTATCTCGGTCTTTTCTAGCTGGTGCTCAACTGTCTGCTCGTCGACGAGCAGCATGGGAACAACGACCAGGGTTCGAAAGGCGTCGGGAATTCCCGAGTCCTTGTACTCCATCTTTGCCACCGCTCGCGGAGGAAAGAGTCTCATGACGAGGTAGTTCACAACCTCTACCGCAAGTTGGCTCAGCGGCAGAAGCGAAATGACAGCCAAGCTTATTTGCACGCCGGGCGTTACCCCACGCAGCCCAAAGTTCACAATGACCGCCAGGAAGAACGCCGTGAAAACACCCACGGCCGAGATGTACACTCCCGCGTGATGCCGGGTAGTCCAGGAACGTACCCGCTCCGCACGCGATTCACTGGTTCCGATGCGCCGGAGGAGTTCCCCTCGTGACTACCCAACGAGGTAGATTCCAACATGGGTTGCTTCAGCGCCTTGAGATGCCAGGTCAACCACAGCTTCAGCTACCGCCTGCTCTGCTTGGCCAGCTCGGTGGGCACATTTCTCTACTGCGCGGCGATAGCGGTCGCGGGTAGCAAAATCCATGCGGGCGTAGATTCTAGCCGGGTCAAGCCGCAACACCCGGTCAAGATGGCTTAGCTCCTCGAAGATATCCCGCCAGTCGAGCTGTGCAAGCTCTCTCAGGCTGCCGAAAGCGTTGCCTATGGCTATCTGTTCCTTGGCTTGTCGGTCTTTCTCTGCGGTGTTCAACTCCTCAATTGGTCGCTGGAAGACACGTTCCAGCCAGTTGCGCACTAAGGCCCGAGAGTTTTCTTCACCATAGAGATGGTCAAGCAGCTGGAAGGCAAAGTGGGCACTAGGAGAGCTCTGAGACTCGGTTAAGTCAGCCATAATAGGGAACACCTGATCAGGGTCACGTCGACTCGCGGTAATAAGCCTATGTGCCCAGAAGTCGGCACGCTCACGGTCCCCCAGTTCTATCAAGCTGCGTGAACCAAGGGCGACAACTCCTTCAATAAGCGCGAGTCGTAGCATCTGCGGAATTGCCCACAGTTCCGCTGTGCTGAGTGCAGTTACCGACTGGTATGCCTCTACGTACCCGACAATGGCGTCGCGGTCCAGCCGCAAGCCCGCGTCAGAGACAAGCTGACTAGCTAGGCTATACACGCGCGGAAGCCCACGTCCCGGGGTGTTTTCAAGGACTGGGAGTTGCCGGTAGAAGCGGCGCGACACGTTCTGCTGAACGTCAATCATACTGCCATCTATGACGTACTCATTGTCCAGCAGCCACTCTACTGTTGGTGTTGCTCGGCGGCCAAGTGTTACGGAGCTGGAGAGATCTCTACATACCGGGCCAATCCATTCGCGCATGACCTTGAGCCGGTCCAGTAACACAGTTTCCTTTGCGCCGTTGGCCCTCAGCCTGCTCGTTGTAGCCAGGTGCTTTGCACGCTCCTGTATCTGAGTCTGCGGCAGCGGCGCAGCTAAGGTTCCTAAACTGTCACCTACCCCTTCATGCGTAGGGTTGAAGATAAAAATGATTGGCGGAGTCTCTCCGTTCTCACGCAGAAAAGCAACCGGGTTCTGCAACGCTTCTAGGGCCCCCTGAAGTACAAGTACCGATTCCTCCGTTGTGAGCCGATGCGCAATACCTTGCAGAAGTCCGCGTTTGAGTAGTGGCCGCCGAAATGAGGCCCGTATCTTGACTCGACCGCTCCCGTCCTTGTGGATGATTGCAAGACGATATGGCCCACGGGAACTCAAGCTCTGAAACGCGGTTTGGGCCTGGTCCTGCCGAACGAAGAACGCGGTCAGTATTGCGTGTTTCACAGTCTTCCCCTTGGGGGCATGCCAATCACGTCGGGACGCTCCCAGACATGTTGCACCCATCACACTCTGTGACTAACTGTACCCAACCAATCTTTCAGGGTCTGTGCGCCACCGCACAGACGAAGCTGAGAATGATGTACAACGATGCGGTGATGGAGAGCTCGACAACACTGCGCAGGCTTCTCCGGAAGACTGAGTGTGGGAGAAAAATGTCAGAAGGCCATTATGTATCAGCCACCTTGTTCTCCATCTGAGTCCAGCAAGGATAATGCTTCCTTGATTCGAGACATCATCACCTCCGGCCGGGCGCTGCGCAGAAGTTCAGATCGCAGGTGCTCCTCCCTAATAAGGCTCACAATGCCACGTGCGATCTGCACCTGCATTGAGCTATCATCCTCGGGTGTCAGCACCAGGAAAATGAGCCGTACCCGCTTGCCATCGTTCGCGCTCCAGTCTATACCCTTGAGGCAGCGTGCAAGCACTATGACCGGACGCTTCAGACCCGGGAGCCGTGCGTGCGGAAATGCGACACCTCGCCCGAGCGCTGTTGTCAGTTGCTGTTCCCGGTTGAGAACCGCATCCTCTATCTGCGACGCTGTGAATCCTGGCGTAGCGGACTCAGCAATCTTACACAACTCAGCAATGACGTTGTCCCTATTGCTTGCATCTAAATTTGTTCGTATGCGATCTGTAGCAAGGTATAAGGACCAATCCTGGGAACGTTTCCGGTGGAACACGTCTTTTCTCAGAATGCCAGCCACGAGCTCGGAACCGTCGGATCGGAGAACCGGTAGAACCGGCCGCCTCAGGTACTCAAGGCGCCGCAAGGCCTTCAGCAAGGTCTCGTCCTCGTAGACTGCGTCCGGTGGAATCTGTGTGAGTTCGCGCACCGGGAGGTTTTCATCACCCCCCAGATGCAGGTGCTGCACTAAGCTGCGGTACTCCAACATGCCGGTAAGCCTTCCGGTGGCCTCGTCTATCACTGGCAGTGGTTCGGTGGGGTTTCGCGTGAAGACATCGTCAGCTTCTGCAACAGAGGTATTCTCAGTCACGCTCGCAAACCTGGTGATCATGGCCTCACCCACGGTGAGACCGGCAAAGCTCTTCTGCGACTCAGCTGGATCTATGGCATCAAGAATATGGCGTTTCAGAACGACTTGGTTCTCGTATATGTTCCACCGCTGGCAAAAAATGTAGCCGAACATTGCCACCCAGAGAAAGGGCACCATTAGGTTGAATGTGCGAGTCATCTCAGAGATGATAATCACGGTCGATATTGGTGCGTTTGCCGCACCGGCAAAGAAGCCCACCATACCCAAAAGAACAAACACAACCAGCGGTATCTGCGAACTCGGCATCAGGTGTAAATATGCACCGCCGACAACGCCGCCTAAGGCAGCCCCTATCATCAGCGACGGGCCAAAAATTCCGCCTGAGCCACCGGAGCCAATTGAGAACGATGTAGTGAGTATCTTCAGAAATACCAACAGCAGCATGCCCAGCAGCGGCACATTGCCGTTGATCATTTGCTGCATATGGTATGAGCCTTCCCCAAATGCTGGCGAGAACCATAGTGCCACCAGGCCGGTCAGCACCCCTCCAATAGCAGGCTTCAGGTAGGGCTTGAGTCGAAGCGTCTGAAAGAAGTCACGCGTCCCATAGAATACCCGCACAAATATGAACGCACCAAACGCCGACATCAGTGCCAGCAAGGTAAACGGAATGAGGTGTACCAGCGATAGCTGGTACGTGAACTCCGGAATCGAGAGAACTGGATCAAAGCCAAAGTAGAGCGCGTAGACACCGTATGCAACCGTAGAGGCAATGACCGCCGGAATGAGCACCTTGCCGTTGTACCGCATGTCGGAGTGCAGGATCTCGGCCGCAAAGATAGCCCCGGCTAAGGGAGCACGAAAAATTGCCGCAATTCCGGCTGCCATTCCGGCAAGCATGATCTCCCGTCTATACTCCGAGTAGTAAGGAATGCGCGAACAGATAAAGGATCCGAAACCGGCCCCAATCTGCGCGATAGGGCCCTCCTTTCCGCCCGATCCACCACTACCTATAGTAATTGCCGAGCCGACCAGCTTCACCACGCTGACCCGCAGCCGAATGCGGCCCTGCTCATGATGGTAGGCGTGGATGACCTCATCTGTTCCATGGCCAGCGGCTTCTGGTGCAAAGCGGTAGACAATGAGTCCAG
>PXEI01000296.1 GCA_003564775.1 Spirochaetaceae bacterium | reverse complement strand
GAACAAGTGCGGCATGCCGTGCAGGCTCACCAGCCGCCTCTTCCGAGACCAGGAGCTCGAGCTCAAGAAAGTCACCGAGACCCACAATCTCTGACAGTTCAAGCACCATGTCACCGCTGCGAAAACGTCGGCCGATTTTCTCTTTGCGAACAAACTCACGAGCTCCAAGCATTTTCACGAAACGTTCAAAAGCTACCGGGTCGGGAACGCTGAACTCGTTTTCGTTGCTTGTCTCAATGCCATCATGAATTTTCTTGGTCTTGTGGGTGCACAGGGTTCGTTCACCGTCCTGACGCAGCCGAAACTCAACGCGCCGCTCGTCGGAAAGGACACTGAAGTAACGGTCCGATTTATGATACGGCTCCCCTACACCGAAGCGGCGCTGTAGTTCCGCCTCCAAAAGCCGACTATCGTCTACCCAAACCTTCAGTTCAACCTCAACCGGCATGAGACGCCTCCTCAGCAAAGCACCAATGATGCACCGGATGCAACTCTGCATCCAAGGATATGAGCATAGGAGATGCGGTGGGAATTTTCAGGGAAACAAAAGCTTCCTCTGCAATAGTATACATGTCACGCACTATTGCGCGGATTGTGTGGCCGTGAGCAACAACCAGGACTCGCCGTCCGGCTCTTACAACAGGCAAAACCTGCTCCTTCCAGTACGGTAAGACCCTGCGTTGAGTGTCACGAATAGACTCACCGCGAGGCAGATCATGCACCGCTACGCCGCTATACAGTGGATCGTTACCGGGGAAACGTTCATCTTGTACGCTGAGCTCCGGTGGACGTGCGAAAGACCCGCGGCGCCATTGGTGCACGTGCGCCGGATCGTAGAAACGAATTACATCGCTTTTGTTTTGGCCTTGCAGCGCGCCGTAATGCCGTTCGTTAAGTCGCCAATGGTGGTGACGCTCAACCGTGCCTTGCGTGCGGTTCACCGACTGCGAATCCAGTTCCTGCAGTACAATGTCCAAGGTCTCGGTTGAACGACGCAGCACCGACGCAAAGGCTACATCAAACCCAAATCCCCTCTGCGCAAGCAGGCGCCCCGCCCTTTGTGCTTCGTCTCTACCAGTGGCAGAGAGAGCTACATCGGTCCAGCCGGTAAAACGGTTCTCGGAGTTCCAAACACTTTCGCCGTGGCGCATGAGCACCAGCGAAAAAACACCCTTATCTAAGAGAACAGACCCATTGCCCATTTGACTTCATCACTTGCCATAGTGGCCGGGTTCCAGGCCGGACTGAAGCTCCACTGTAGTGTTGCCTTGGAAATGTCCGGATGCTTTTCCAGGGTGTCTACCACTTCGTCGGCAATTTGTGGCCCCAGCGGGCACATTGGCGTAGTGAGCGTCATGGTGACATTCACACTGCCGTCTTCGTTATGTACGGCCTCGTAGATCAGCCCCATATCTACAATTGAGAACCCAACCTCCGGGTCAATGACCGGCCGAATGAGCTCCAGGAGTTCGTCCTTACTCAGCATTGTTCAATATCCCCTCTACGGTGTTCCAGGCGAGTAAAGCACATTTGATGCGAACCGGATATTTCTTAACCCCTTGCATCGCCTCAAGATCCGAGATCGCGTCCTCAAAATCCGGCTCCTGTTCCTCAAGCAACATGCCCTTGAACTGCACCACAATATCCCGAGCCTCTTGGAAGCTACGACCGGTTAACGCCTCACACAACAGATTGGCACCGGCACAGCAAATGCTGCAGCCAATACCGTCGTAGGTCATGCGTTCTATCACACCATCTTTCACGGTGAGAAACAGCTCAAGGTCGTCTCCACAGCTCGGGTTTGCCCCCTCTGCGTGGAAGTCCGCAGCCTCAATAGCCCCTTTGTTCTTCTTGGAACGGTAGTTTTCCAGTATGATCTCTTTGTACAGATCCTCTTCATAACTCATCTGTTGAAAATCCCCCGCACCTTGTCCAGCCCTTCAAAAAGCATGTCGATGTCGTCGGTGTCGTTGTACAGGTACATGGATGCGCGTACCGTCCCCGGCACTCCGAAAAGACGCATAATGGGTTGTGCACAATGAAAGCCGGTTCGCACGGCTATTCCTTCCTGATCCAGAATGGAGCCCACATCATGCGAGTGGACATCACCCAGATTAAAGGAAAAAATTCCGCCACGTGTAGTGTGATCGGCCGGGCCGTAACTGATAAGGTCCGGGAACTCGGCCGCACGTGCAAGGGTGTAATCAATAAGATGAGCCTCATGTTCGGCTATGGCGTCCATTCCTATGCTCTGCAAGTACTCCACCGCAGCGCCAAGTCCAATAACGCCAGCTATGTTCGGTGTACCAGCCTCAAAGCGCTCCGGGAGTGGTTTAAACGTGGAAGTATCGCGCTTGACCCGTACAACCATGTCACCACCGTACATGTAGGGATCCATATCCTCCAACAGGCTTTCGCGTCCGTACAGCACCCCAACTCCGGTAGGCCCGCACATTTTGTGGCCGGAGAAGCACAAAAAGTCGCAGTTCAACTCCGCAACATTCACGGCGTGGTGTGAGGCGTACTGCGCTGCGTCTACGAGTACCGGCACCCCATGCTGGTGTGCCGTGTCTATTATCGTCTTGAGGTCGGGTTTGTACCCGGTGACGTTGGACATTGCGGTGACCGCAACAATTTTCACCGGCAGTTCAAAGAGTGCTTCAAGTCCAGTCAGGTCAAAACTACCGTCAGGCCTTGCTGGAATAAACTCAAGGCGAGCACCCTTCTCCTGCGCCAGTTGCTGCCAGGTGACGTAGTTAGCATGATGTTCAATCTCGCTAATGAGAATGACATCGCCCTTGCCTATGTTCTTCCGGCCCCACCCGTGCATGACTACATTCACCGACTCGGTGGTACCGCGAGTGAAGATGACATGCCCATCCTCGGGAGCTCCAATAAAGCGGGCAACTCTTGACCGTACAGAGTCATACTCCTCGGTAGCAGTCTCACTGAACTCATATACGCCACGATGAATGTTGGCGCAGTACTCTTCGTAGTAGCGGATCTCGGACTCGATTACCTGCCGGGGTTTGAGCGAGGTGGCGCCGTTATCCAGATACACAAAGGGCTTGCCACGCATACTCATGCCCAGATTGGGAAAGTCTTCCCGAATCCTGGCTATATCAAGGCCGGACCGCGATGGAGTCTTGTCGACCGATAGCGTTGATCTCACGGTAGCCTCCTGTCGAGATAATTATACCATAGCGCTTGGGTCAAGTTCCAGGCCGGTTTCCTCACGCAGGGCTGTTGCTACGAAATTCCGCGTAGCTTCATCTTCTTTTACCAGTTCCATTTGTTCCAGAATTTCCCGGTAAAAGGCCCCGACGAGAATACGTTCGGCCACCGCCTCAGGCAAACCACGCGACTGAAGATAATACACCTCTTCCGGAACGGTAGAGGTCATGGTGGCGCCATGCGAACACTTGACCTCGTTCTCTATAATCTCAAGCTGTGGAATTGAGTCGGCGTGCGCATCGTCACCCAGGAGCAGGTTACGGTTTTCCTCGTATCCCTCACTGTGTCGCGAACCGGCTGGTATTTTGATAGTACCTGCAAAAAGGCTGTGCGCAGCGTCATACAAGACGGTCTTCACGGTCGTGTCGCTGTAGGTATGCTCGGCGTTGTGCTCCATGGTGAGCTTCTGCCCGCTGAACTGTGTACCTCGAACGCTTACCAAACCCCGCACATCGGCGCGCGCGTTGCGCCCCATCAGACTGTACAGACCTTCCAACATGGTAGCCTTAGACCCAAAAAAGACACCATCCGAGTTGAGTTTTGCGTCTTCCTCAACCATAACAAACTCATGCGAAAACAAATGACTGTCGTCGGCAATTTTCTCGGCACGCAGAATGCGCAACTCGCCACCCTTGCCGACTACCGCCTTAATGACCGGAATAGTTACGGTATCGGACTCGGTACCTTGGTAGTCAATCACTAAAGAAAGACGCGAGTTCTCACAGACGTGAATGCATACTACAGCTGGTCCTACCGAGCCTGGCGTGGTGTTGTGCACCGAGACATGGAGTGGCGTCTCGTGCCGGGTTCCGCTCTCGCTGCGAACAAACAGACTGTCTCCGGCAAGAGCCTCGGCAAACGAGAGAAACTTGTTTTCTCGAACATCGTTCGCACGGCCCTTGTTCTTGCGTCGTCGTTGCTCAAACAGCAGAGAGTAGCGTTCACGAAACGCCTTAAAGGCATCGTAGGTCTGCCCATCAAGCTCTCCGGGTACTCGCGCAACGGTTAGCCCGGCAGGAAGCCCGGATCCGTTGGTTCCACCTGCGCCAACAAGCTTGCCGTTCAGGCGTGTTTCGAGGAGAGGCGGCACTATTGGTCGTGATTCGAAGTTCAGACCTTCCATGGGAACCCGGCGCCACGCCTCATCCGGCGCTCCCGGCAAGGGAAGCTCAAGCGCTCGCTCAACATGGCCCATGCGCTCCTGAGAAACGTAGTGCGAAGGGTCGGCCTTCTTGAGTTCCCGCAATAGCTCAACCGCGTTCAGCTCGCTCAGCTTTTTCTGTTGTAGACTTTGTATCATAGCCGATTACCCGATTGATCCTTCCATTTCCAGTGCAATAAGACGATTAAGCTCAACCGCGTACTCCATCGGGAGCTCTTTGGTGAACTCTTGAATAAATCCATTGACCACCATCAGCAAAGCATCTTCTTCCTTTATTCCACGGCTTTTCAGGTAGTAAATTGTCTCGTCACTTACCTTCCCAACAGTCGCCTCGTGCATGACGCTGACGTCCTTACGCTCACGTACATCGATGGTTGGATAGGTGTCGGACTCGGAGAAGTCATCCAGGAGCAACGCGTCACAATCAACGTCGGTCTTCACATGCGAGGCGCCCTTGTTCACCTTGATGAGTCCACGGTACGAACTCCGACCTCCGTTATGGCTGATGGACTTGGCGGTAATAGAGCTGGTGGTATGCGGTGCGGCATGAATCATTTTTGCACCTGCATCCTGACGTTGCCCCTTGTTTGCGTACCCAATGGACACTACCCGTCCACGCGCACCCGGCTCAGCAAGGTAGACCGCCGGATACTTCATGGTTGTCTTTGCTCCCAGGTTACCGTCCATCCACTCAACCGTGGCATTCTTCTTTGCAATTGCCCGCTGAGTCACCAGATTCAGCACGTTGGTAGACCAGTTCTGAATAGTGGTGTAGCGCAGATACGCGTCTTCCTCAGCAAACAACTCAATGACCCCGGTATGGAAGGCCGTTTTCGAGTAGGTAGGCGCGGTACAGCCCTCTATGTAATGAACCGAAGCACCCTTGTCCGCAATAATGATCGTTCGTTCAAACTGTCCAATGCTCTCTGCGTTTATGCGGAAATACGCCTGGAGGGGAATCTCCACCTTTACGCCTGGAGGAATGTAGACAAAACTACCGCCAGACCAACATGCCGAGTTGAGCGCGGCAAACTTATTGTCGCCCTGCGGTACCAACTTCGCAATATACTTGCGAATGAGGTCACCGTGCTTCTGAATGCCGGTGTCAAAGTCCAGGAATATAACACCCTTTTTCTCGAGCTCTTCCTGAATGTGGTGATACACAACCTCAGACTCAAACTGGGCCGACACGCCAGCAAGAAACTTGCGCTCAGCTTCCGGAACACCAAGCCGTTCAAAGGTGTCCTTAATGTCTTCGGGAACATCGTCCCAGTCATTGTATTTTTTGTCACCGGCACTGGCGTAGTAGTAGAGGTCTTCGTAATTGATATCGTCAAATACACTCCCGTCCATCCAGGTGGGGTCAGGCATGCTGTTAAAGATATCAAGTGAGTTCAGGCGGAACTCAAGCATCCATTCCGGTTCGTTCTTGATTTTGGAAATCTCACGAATGATATCCGGGCTAACGCCCTTTTTGCTGTCCTTGAGGTAGTCGGTATTGGTGTGGAAGCCGTAGAGGCGCTCGTAGTCCTTGTTGATGTCGGCTACGTCGAAATCGACCTCGGTCTTCTCGGAGCTCATACCGAGGCCTCCACGCCAAGAACCGCCTCAAAGCCCTCTTCATCAATGCGCTTACTCAGATCGGCACCGCCGGACTTGACAATACGACCGTCGCTCATTATGTGCACGTGGGTGGGGTTGATGTAGTCAAGCACACGGTCATAATGAGTAATGACCAATAGCGCGTTGTCCTGGTTTGCATACTCGCGTACGTCGTGAAACACCTTCTTAAGGGCATCTACATCCAAGCCTGAGTCGGTCTCATCCAGCATGGCCAGGGTGGGTTTCAGCAGGTGCATTTGGAGAATTTCATTGCGTTTTTTTTCACCGCCAGAGAAACCCTCATTCAACGAGCGCCCAAGAAACTCCTTACTAATACCTAGCTTCTCCAGCGCTGCATCAAGTTCGCGCTTGAAAACCCGGAACGGTACTTCCTCGCTACGCCGAGCCTCTACCGCCGCCTTCAAAAAGGTACCTACCGGTAGCCCTCCAATCGCATGGGGATATTGAAAAGCCAGGAACATACCGGCACGTGCGCGCTCGTCCGATTCCATATCTTGAATAGGCGTTCCGTCGAAATGAGCCTCGCCCTCAGTTATCTGATGATTTGGGTGACCCATGAGCACATGAGCCAAACTACTCTTCCCAGAACCGTTCACGCCCATGAGCACGTGAATCTCGCCTTTGTTAATGGTGAGGTCTACCCCTTTGAGAATGGGAATTTGCTGGTCTGTATCCTCCGAAAAGACGGTAGAACACAAACCCTTAAGCTCCAACAGCGGACTAGTCATGAATGCTTATCTCCTTACTTAGGTGCTCCTAACTTAGCATAGTCGGAATTTCCGTGTCAATGTATACCACGGCGGTGAGGACACTGGAGGCGGGTACGAAAACCGGCACCCTAAGGTGCCGGTTTTCAGAGACTAGATAACTCAACAAGCTCGTCGTATCTACTTTGCAGCCGCGAAGTTCTTGGCAACCTGCTTCCAGTTAATGACATTGAAGAAGTTCTCAATATACTCGGGGCGTCGGTTTTGATACTTCAGGTAGTAGGCATGCTCCCAGACATCGAGCCCAAGAAGCGGTTTTTTTCCTTCCATGAGTGGATTGTCCTGGTTCGGAGTGCTCATGACCTCCAGCTTGCCGTTGTTCAAGACCAGCCATGCCCAACCGCTTCCAAAGCGAGTCGTAGCAGCCGCTGTAAAAGCTGCCTTAAACTCATCAAAGCTACCAAACGCAGACTTGATGGCTTCTGCCAGTTCGCCTTCAGGCTCTCCGCCACCGTCCTTGCTCATTACCGTCCAGAACAGGCTGTGATTTGCGTGTCCTCCGCCGTTATTCCGAACCGCAGTCCTCTTGGCTTCCGGAACTTCATTAATCTTTGCGACAAGTTCCTCAATAGGCATGTCTGCGAACTGAGTACCCTCAACTGCTGCGTTCAGCTTAGATACATAGGCCTCATGGTGCTTGTCATGGTGAATGTGCATTGTCTGCTCATCTATGTAGGGCTCAAGTGCGTTGTAATCATAGGGAAGTGCTGGTGTGGTAAATGCCATATAGTGCTCCTTTTTGTTTCACGTAGTTCTTTGTCTTAGTGCGAAGATACTGCTGTGAAGCGTCGGTGGCAAATTCCGATTACCTTAATCACCCAAGAAGCCTTGTAAAGAACTCCCCTACCGACCGAAAAAAGAGCCACAGCGAGTGATATACCACCGTAAACGGGTTGCCTCGCCCCACATCGGCCCTGGCCACAAGCGATGTCTCGGCAATCACGGTGTCACCGACCCGCCAGATTGCCCGACCCAAGGCCTGTCCCATCCGCACCGGTGCTTCTACTTCCTCCTCGTACTCCAGCTCACCGACCAACTGGTTTCGGAGGCCTCTGGGCAGGGTCAGTCGCGGTGCTTCTTCTACGCCAAGGTCCAGATCGGCCCTTTCTCCTTTCCATACCCGAATTCCGGAAACCTGGGGTGCGCCCAGCGCCAGAGTTTCAAACTCTTCGAATCCGTAATCGAGCAGTACCTTGCCATCACGTGAACGGTTGGCACCGCCAATTGCGTGTGTATCGCCAGGAGCACCAAGAACCACAACAATAAGCCGACGCCCATTTTGTTCCCCAGTCAGTGCAATGTTGTACCCGGATGATGGGATGAAGCCGGTTTTGAGCCCATCCACACCGGGATAGTCCCACAGCAGCGTGTTTCGGTTACGCTGGAGAATAGGCCCCTCTGCATGCGGGGCAACGAGGTTTTCAGCGGCCGGGTACGCGTACTCCTTAAGGGAGTGATATCTAGCGAGCGTTTCAGGCCAGGCAGTTAGGTACTTGTGGACGAACTCGGCAAACTCACGTGCGGTTGTTTGATTAAGAGGGCTGTATCCCGAAGGTTCCTCAAAGCGGGTCTTGCTAAGCCCAATGCGCTCCATCTCGGCATTCATCTCATCAATAAACTGCGGAACACCATTGGAAACGTGATAGGCCAGTGCGCTCGCTGCGTCGTTCCCCGACGGCACAGCAAGACCTCGCAGCAGATCGTCCACCGTGACCCGCTGTCCGGGGCCTAAGAACATAAGCGAAGAACCGGGCGGCATGTTCAGCGCATAACTATCAGGGCGCAGCAAGACCTCGTCCTCCAACGCTATGCGCCCCGTCTCAGTGGCTCGAAGCGCTACCTGCATAGCGGCAAGCTTGGTCAGAGAGGCCGGGGGAATGACGAGGTCGGCATTTTTCTCATACAACAAGGCACCGGTCTCGGCGTCAAGAACCACCGCGGAGCGAGCCGAGATTTCGGGTGGTGGTGGGTACCATTGGCCAAGACCCTGAGGTGACTGGAGGGAGATATGTGCTCCGGGTGCGGAAAAAAGCAGAGCCGGAAAAAAGACGAAGAGTAGCAAGGCGGTAGCCTGCCGTATGTAGAGTCGCTTCATAGGGATGCATACTACCGGATATGAACCTTGGTGTTCAATTTGCTGAGTACGTTCAGGAGTCGCAGCTTGGAATCTCTTACGCTGTGACGGTTCGGAAATCCGTGATATCTTTTATTCCATTGTGAGTCTTCACCATTCCACTCAGCACAAACGCCACTCGCTGGCGCACCTCTTTTTTAGCATCCGTGGTGCACTTTCACTTGTGGGCCTGGTGGCTGTAACGCCTGCCCTTGCCATAATTATTTTCAGTGGACTTGAGCACGGCTCCATGCTTGAGCAGGATGTCAGGGACGATGTCCGCCGCCAGGCAGAGACCTTCGCTCAGATCCAACACCAGATAACCACCTCGGTTGAACAGACCCTCAGCACCATAGCGGCTGTACAGGTCTTCCGGGAGCCCAGCCGTGAACGCCAGGAGGCCTTCATGCAACGCGTACTGGACCGGAATCCGGAGTACGTGAACATGTCCTATACCGATACGCGGGGCTTTGTACAGGCTTCCCCGCAACTGGAACTGGGTACCGATCTTAGCGACCGCAAGCACATTCGTGAGGTGCTTGCTGGTGAACGTTTTGCGGTTGGTGAGTACGTTGTTTCGCGTTTTGGGCAGGAGGAGTCGCTGGCCTTTGCCTACGCCATTGAGGATGCACAGGGCCGCACCTTAGGCGCAATGGGCCTGGTGTACAGACTCAGCAGCTACGCCGAGGTGTTTGAAAGCTTGGAGTTCCCACCCGAGAGCACGCTCACCCTGATAGATCACAACGGCACCACCCTTTTTTCCTACCCGGCTGCTCGTGGTACCAACAACCCAGTTCGTACCACCGCCAGCACCCCTCCGCTTGCCGGTAGTGGGGCATTAGAAGGTCCGGATGGGATACGCCGCTTCTACGCAACCCGTCCGGTGTACCTGCCTCACTCGGACACGCCCTACCTAACAGTATTGCTGGGTGTACCCGAGGAACGTGCGCGGGCTCCCATGATTGCAACCCTGAGGCGGAACACACTCCTCATGGCCGGGGTAGTTCTCGCTGCCCTTGCACTCGCCCAACTTTTCGGCAACCTGGCGTTTGGCCGCCGCCTGCACCGTCTTAACTTTGTTGCCGAACAGATTAGCCAGGGGCATATCTCAGCAGATTTTGATCTGCCCACCGACCCCAGCGAGATTGGTCGTCTGGGCCAGCAGATGAGACGTATGGCCGATGCCCTTGAAACCCGCAGTCGTGAACGGGACCTCACCGAGAAGTCCCTGCAGGAGAGCCTCTATCAGAAAGACACACTGCTACGAGAAGTACATCACCGAGTCAAGAACAACCTGCAGCTCATCCTCAGCCTTGTTCGCCTCCAAAGGAGTCAAGAGGCAAACGCGGTAGAGGACAAGCTGAGTTACGACGGCTTTACCCATGGCTTAGAAGGTCGTCTAGCAGCGATGTCCGAGGTGCATGAGATGCTCTATGCCGATGTTGATGTCTCGGAGATACACCTCAACCAGTTTATTCCCAGAATCAGCCGCGTTATTCGCTCCATTTACGGCAGGCTTGATCCGGTCTTTTATCTTGAGCCGGTTGCTCTGCCGTTAGAACAGGCCATACCAGTG